>CAZVOU010000143.1:0-37250 GCA_964628605.1 uncultured Syntrophaceae bacterium | reverse complement strand
TAGACCGTTTGATTTAATGCGGGACTGCAATCGGGCAGATTCATCTTCAGATAAAACCCTTTTGGAATGGTGTTGTCGTAGATCAGATTTCTTGCCGGTACCCACCGGATATGTGGGACTGACCAAGAGGTTCTGAACCGTTTGCCTAGCGTCCTTGATGTAGTCGGATAACCTCAATTTCTTACTGGTGGCAGGCCTTTTTCGTGATCCCGAAAAAGAAAGGTATTCAGTGGGAGGGGCTAGAGTTGGTCCATGGACCATTTCAGAATAATTCAGCAAGGTATCCTTACCGACATCCGATCCTATAGAAGCATCCCCTGCTGCGTGATGAATTAGCCAACCGAAGAGAAAGCGCTCATCAGAAAGCTTGATACAGTGGAATTCTGAGGACATTTCTTTGAGAAGGTCCCATTCACGGTCCAGTCTGGAGTTCAATGCGAGAAACACGTTTCCCATTGGATCATCGTTCAGGTGTTTGTGGGAGAGATCGTGGAAGAAGACCGGCAGGATGTTGGGATCACCTATCGACCATTCCAGGTGATGAAGGCCTTTTATTTTTATATCCTTGAGAACACTATGCAATTGGGGAAATTTAGAAACGGCTTTTCTTGCCGACTGAAAAATCAGTTCGACATCAATGTTACCAATTACATCAATCAGGCAAACCATGACATTTTTTGCCTGGCCCATACTTGAGAGCGCCAGCATTTCAGAAGACGCTCCTAGCCGCCTCCATTTGTCGGACAAAAACAATCCTCCAGTCTAGAAAATTGATTACAAACCTATGCGATGTTTCAATATTGAGTCATCACATCTAAGTTCAAGGCCCTTTTTTATGACCTCGAGCGTGATGTCGGCAAGGTTGAATTTTGATAAATCCTCCAAAGAAACCCAAACTGCCTCTGAAGCGTCAGACCCTGCTGAAATGGAACCATCTGCAACCTCACACCAGTAGTCAGCCAGCACGTAGTGATACTGAACCAATCCGGATTGATCATAAAAGACTCTGTCCAGCAGTTCTACCAGAAACACCGGCTGTACGACCAGTTGCGTTTCTTCAAGGGCTTCTCTTTTGACCGCATCGAGCAACGCTTCACCCAAATTCACCAGTCCACCAGGAATGCTCCACTGGCCCCTTGAAGGCTCATTGGCGCGACGCACCAGAGCAATTTTTGAGTCATGAACGATGACAGCGCCGACTCCGAAGAGTGGAACACTTGAATATTCCCTACTAAAAGTGGTCAATCAGTTCACCTGCGAGTAAAGCTCATGAAATATAACGCCCGGTGAAAAACTAGGCCTTGTGCACTAAAAGCCTGTATTTCCGAGACAATTCTTAATGTGACTCAGTTTACGAAAATGGCAGAAAATCCTGCAACGTTGATTTTCTGGCCGGAGCGTCATTCTTCTGAAGAGCCTGACGGAACGGATTCTCATCCGTTTCTGTTTCACTCGATGGTGTCATTTCTGAAGTTTGATCAGAAGAACCCACAAATTGTTCCTGTTTATTCTCATCCTTATCGGCTGAGTCTTTTGAGATTTCGCCGGATTCTTCCTGATTCTTTTTCACAGCCGACTTCGGTCTCTCTATTTTGGTTGGCGGTTTGGCCGATGTTCTGGCAGTCCTCTTTTTTTCAACAACGGTCTCTTGCGCTTGTACTGCTTCAGTTGTCTCCAAAACATGTTCCTGAGGCGAAACAGCATTTGCACCATCATCGAGAGAGTTTTCCTCGACGGAGATCACACCGGAATCCAGTTCGGTTTGATCCTGCGCCTCCGGGGAGGTCGATGTTTTGCGTTTGGTCCGTCGCCTTTTTCGAGGTTGTTTTGGTGGCTTTTCACTTATTTCAGCCTGAACAGCTTCTTTGAGAGGTTCCTCAGGCGGTTCTGATTTTTGTGGTAGCTCCAGTTCGATTTCTGAGATTGGAGAAGGAGCCTCAACAGCCATGAACTCTGAATCCAATTCCTTGAGAGCTTCGACGACCAGTTCATTATCAAGGGTAGAATGCCTGGAAACCACAGACACCCTGGAGCCAAAGACTGTTTCCAGTTCCACTAATTGTGAACGCATATTATTCAGGAGGTATTCGGCAACCTTAGGAGGAGCCGTGGCGCGTACGTGGACCACATCACCTTTGACCAATGCTGATTTAATTCTCCTGAATACAGACAAAGCAGTTGTCTCTGTAGAACGAACCCTGCCCCTGCCTGAACAAAGCGGGCATTCGTGATACTCGCCTTCTCCGAGGGATGACTTAATTCTCTGACGAGATAATTCAAGAACGCCGAGGCTGGAAATCCTTAATACCTTGGTTTTGGCTCTGTCTCCCTTGAGAGCATTCTTGAGCTGTCTTTCGACATCCTGCAAATGTTTCTTGGAGATCATGTCAATAAAGTCTATTACAATTATGCCTCCAAGGTCGCGCAACCGTAACTGTCTGGCAATTTCAGGACCTGCCTCCATGTTCACGCAGAAAGCAGTGTCTTCAATTCCTTTTTCTTTTGTGGCGCTGCCGGAGTTTACGTCAATCGTGACCATTGCTTCCGTAGGTTCAATAAGAATGTATCCGCCGGATTTGAGCTTGATCTTTCTCTGGTAGACGAGTTCTATCTGTTCCTCAAGCTGATACTTGTTGAACAACGGGCGTTTTTCCTGATAAAGCTTGACCAACCCTTCATATTTAGGCATTACCTGCCTGAAAAACTCTCGAGCCCTTTTGTAAACTTCCTTGTCGTCAACCAGAATTTCATTTATGTCTTGTTCAAAATGTTCCCGGATGGACCTCACAACGAGATCAGGTTCCTTGTAGAGCAGGGACGGCGCCGGCATGTTTACTACATTTTTTTCTATGGTGTTCCAGAGCTTTAAGAGGTAGTTCAGATCTCGAGACAGTTCTGTTTTGGTCCGGCCCATTCCTGCGGTGCGAATGATGAAGCCCATATTCTCCGGAGGTGTAAGTTGCTTCAGAATGTCTTTGAGCTTCTTGCGTTCTGTGTCATCCTCGATCTTTCTTGAAACTCCGCAAAGATCGGTTCCTGGCATCAACACAAGATAACGTCCGGCCAACGAGATGTTTGTAGTTAATCCAGCGCCTTTATTGTGTCGTTCTTCCTTGATCACCTGAACTATGACGTGATCGTCCTTTTTAAAGACATCCTGAATTCGAGGTTTCCTTCTGGCAGTTTCAAACGATTCAGGAAAGTAGGAAGAGTGAACATCATTTATGGATAGAAACCCGTTGCGGGAATTGCCATAATCCACAAATACCGCCTGAAGTGAAGGCTCTATCCTGCTGATGACGCCCTTGTAAATATTTCCTAATGTTGCTTCCCGAGTATTCACCTGAACATCGAGGGCATCCAGTGTCCCATCAACTACTACAGCCACGCGACACTCCTCGACGTGGCTGGAGTTTATAAGCATTTTCTTTACCATAAACGCATTCTTTTTCTTTGTTTCATTACTTGAATGAAAGATATGTTAGGTTAGCCGCAGTCAAAGCGATCAGTCTTTTGCCAGGAGCTGCCTCTTGTTACTTTTTTGACATTCTATAAGGTATCTGATCGCTTTCCACAATTCATTTTTTCCAAATCCTGTCAAGGATGAAAAGCCGACAATTGGCACATCCGGGTCAAGTATTTCCTTGATCTGACGTGTCTGAGCGGCCATTTGTGAGTTATTGAGCTTATCCATCTTCGACAGGGCTACTATGAAGGGGATTGAATTCGATTCCAGAAAATTGATCAGGGTCTCATCAAAATCCGTGGGACCTCGCCGTGAGTCGATAATGATCACCACTCCCGAAAGTTGGGTGCGCTCCTTCAGATATGTCTCCACCATAGGACCCCACTTCTTCCTGATTTCCAAGGGAACCGAGGCATATCCATAGCCGGGTAAATCAACCATCATCAATGATCCATTGATGATGAAAAAGTTTATCTTGCGAGTCAATCCTGGGGTTTTGGATGTACGAACCAGATTTTTTCTTCCGAGAAGAACGTTGATCATTGAGGACTTTCCTACGTTGGACCGTCCTGCAAACGCTATTTCCGGTTTATCACTCGATGGGTATTCTCTGCTCTGGTCGGCCGAACACAAGAAATCTGCGCTAATTACTTTCATGCAGTCCTTAAAATAAATAGGTAATAAATTAGTGAGTTGGGTGAAGCAATGTTTGAATGTGCAGAGCGGAATGTGGTCTGGAAATTTCTGAATTGCATGTCTTCTCTGAAAAACAGTCGGCCAAACTTCAATTAGCTACGCATTGATCTCAATAGATCACCGATAAAAACCCACTGTGTGGATGGCGGAGGCGCATGGGAATCGAACCCACCCAGGACGGTGTTAGCGCCCTGCTTACGGTTTTGAAGACCGCGGAGCCCACCAGAACTCTACCGCCTCCGCTGGAAGAATCAACATAAAGATTCTTACTTCATACTACACTTTTATGTTAAAAAGTGGAAGCCACTATCGACTGAAAAAGTCGCTGAACGTCTCTTTTTTTAGTGCAGTGAGCCTGTCCGGCTTTCTCAAAAAGTTCAAATGGCAGCCAGGCGCCGGTTCATGACTATTTTCTCATCATCAGGGCGATGCGCTAAAACGGAGTAATTATGAAAATTACGGCTACTGGTTATTATTACGCCGCAAAACTGAGAACATGGCTCGAAATTGGGGCTTCAGACCAAGGCTTGAGGTACTTGAACTTTTCGCAATTTGGGGCCTCTGAATCGCAAAATAAAAGCAACAGGCTGATTGAAGAAACATTTTTTCAACTAGATAAATATTTTAACGGAAGGTTTAGCAGTTTTATCCTTTCATTAGATCTTTCCGGATGGAGCGATTTCCAGAAGGATGTATGGCAGAGTCTTATGAGGATACCATTTGGCGCCACGAGATCCTATAGGGACATAGCGCTTGAAATAGGACGTCCAATGGCATGTCGGGCCGTTGGAAACGCAAACTCAAGAAACCCTCTCCCAATAATTGTGCCGTGCCACAGAGTCATTAAATCTGATGGATCGTTAGGCGGATACAGTTCCGGGATCAATGTGAAACGTCTGCTTCTCCAGCATGAAGACGCACACTTTTGAGAAAGAACCGATTTGAAATCATATATCTGGTTTCCAGAGAAAGCATGGCGCAAAAAAAGGTGAGAATGGGCAGCAAGGAAAAAGAGACAAAGTTCGTGATCCTCAAGCCTGCTGAGGAAAAAGAAATTTTTGCATTAGTGGAAGAGCGCTGCCGTGATTGGAGATGGAGTTCATCCATTGATCGACAGATCATCCAGGACACTTACTATGATACCCCGAGCCACGAATTGAAAACGAAGAGATTCGGATTGCGGATTCGAAATCTAATATCCGGAACATTGCTCACCCTAAAGGGACCTGCTACCACAAGCCCCTCGGGTGGGCTCGAAAGAGACGAATTTGAGAGCGTTCCGGATGAAGAGTTCCTTACCTTCCTGGCAAAAAAGATAATTTCTTTGGGTGTCAATCTGTCGGAAAATCTAAAGCCATGCGCTGATCCTCATGACTTTCTGACTTCACTAGGATTGATGCCGATTCAAAAAAGAAGAACGGCTCGACTGACCCGGAGACTTTATTCCCAGACTAGCCTTAATTCATCGGTAGAGTTCGCCCTGGACACAGTTTACTATGAAATAGGGTCTCATAAAGTAATTCACTCAGAGATAGAAGTAGAATTGATGAAAGACTGCTCAACGCAAGATTATGAGAGGCTGATCCTTCATTTGAAAGAAGTTTTTCTGCCGTTGGCCAGAGTTTGGGGAATTGACAAGCTGGCCTTGGGTTTTTGGCTGAGAGAATGCCACGAACGAGGTTTGTTGCCGCGTTTCGTCAACGAACATGGGATACTTGATGGAAAAGCATATGACGCGATTGAAGAGGATATGTCAGGGGTCAATGGAAAAAAGATTTAAAACTTGTTGTTAAAAAACTTAGTTAAAACAAAACAGTCGTATTGGAATATGTGAAGCGGGTTTGGACACCCACTTCACCAAGTTGGGCTTATTCGAAATTACCGGAAGTTTCACGGTACTTTTTTGTCAGTTTACGAATATCGTTTTCGGTGAATTCGACCCCGTATTCTTCCATCAACTCACGCTCGATTTTTAATAGTTCTTCCAGTCTAATGTCGGCTCCGAAGACACCTACCATCTTGTGTTTCTTGTCCCTGACAGGGCCAGAAACCGTGATGCATAAGGCTCCGGTTATTCTGGAAGTGAATGGTCCCTGAACGTGAAGTTTCCCGTCTTTCACCGGTTTTATGAACCACTCTCTGTCGCTGAAGTCCTCGTTTTCCTTGAATTCGACAAACTTGGACTTGTCAGTTATGTCGGTTATGTTAACGGTGATTTTCTTTCCTTCCATGTTGACCCCATAACAATATTGTATGAAAGGGTAGGTTTTCAGAAAACCCTGCATGCCTGATTCCATGGTGGCCACGTTTCCGGACGACATCTGAGGCGATGCCAGGAACTGTTCAACGATCTTGAACGCCATCTCCCTGGCGATGAGTTTCATTCTATCCCAATCGGAAATGAAAAGTTCCGGTAGGTGTTTTTTGACCAGGGCCATCATTTCCTTATCGGACATAGAGGTGATGCGACCGTTGTCATATTGAGCGATAACCTGGTCGTAAATCCTTGAGATTGCTGGATGACTTTTATCGACTCGTTCATCCTTCACTATGTCCAGCTTGGCGTTTATCCAGTGAGCAATGCCGGCTAATCCCGACTTGTCGGTAATATTCACGGTAGGTGGACGTCCCAACAATAAGGTTGTGTCAAATATGTTGTATATCTCTTCGTTCTTTAAAACACCGTCCGCATGAACCCCTGCGCTGGTCGCATTAAACGCCTTGCCTACAAAGGGATAATTTTCCGGTATCTTGTGCCCCAATTCGCGCTCGAAATATTCTGACATCTCTGTTATGGCGCGTGTGTCCATGCCGTCGGTGTGGCCTCTCAGGGATATGTATTCAAACATGAGGGCTTCCAGAGGCGTGTTTCCAGTTCGTTCACCTATTCCCAGCAAGGTTCCGTTGACACCGGTGCATCCGTATAGCCACGCAGAAACAGCGTTCACCAGACCCTTATGAAAATCATTGTGTCCGTGCCACTCCAGAAGATCTTCTGGAACGTTGGCGTCGTCAATCATGGCCCTTATGAGTTTTGGAACACTTCTCGGGAGAGCGGCGCCGGGATAGTTCACTGCAAATCCCATGGTGTCACACAAACGAATCTTTATATCGACCCCGGCTTCTTCCCTTATTTCCATAATTTTCTGAGCGAGCGGAACACAAAAACCGTAAATGTCTGCCCTGGTGATGTCTTCAAAATGGCACCTGGGGATTATGCCCTTCTCGAGGGTTGCCCGGACCATGTCAATGTACTTCTCCATGGCCTTTTTCCGGTCGAGTCCCATCTTCAGAAAGATGTGGTAGTCCGAGACGGAAGTTAGAATGCCTGTCTCCGGCAAACCCAAGGCTCTGACCGCTGACAAATCCTTTTTCTGGGCCCTTATCCATCCGGTTATCTGGGGATATTGGTATCCCTTGCTTCTGCAAACCTCGACCGCTTCCTTATCTTTTTTTGTGTAAAGGAAGAATTCAGACTGACGGATCATTCCTCTTGGGCCTGACAACTTGTGCAGATAATCGAACAGCTTGGAGATTTGTTCTACAGTGAATGGCGGCCGAGCCTGCTGTCCATCCCGGAAAGTGGTGTCAGTCATCAGAAAATTCCGGGCAGGCATTATCGGAAGAATTGCGAAGTCAAAGTCCACCTTGGGGACTTCAGTATATGGAAAGATATCTCTCAGTAAATTGGGATTTTCAACCTCGCGTAGTGATCTTCCCTTACTGAACTTGTTGAACTCGTGGTAAAGAACACCTCTTTTGGGGTCCCAAGTCGCCATCCTCGATCTCCTTCAGAAAATTAACGATTATAGGATCAACTCTTCCGGACAAGGCAATAAGACATCTAAAAGCAATTCCACAGGCCAAGACCTCTTTTTTTGCCCGGCGCCTCTGTAAACGATCCTCATTTTCGCGTGATTATTTTCAGGCCCAGTTCTTTTAATTGCGTCTCTGACACCTCTCCTGGCGCCCCTGTTAGCGGGCAAACAGCTTTTTGGCTCTTCGGAAACGCAATGACGTCTCGTATGCTCTCTGACCCCGTTAGAATGGCCGCCATTCTATCGATGCCAAACGCGATTCCACCGTGTGGGGGCGCTCCAAATTTTAAGGCGTCAAGGAGAAATCCAAACTTTTCCTGAGCCTGAACGTCATCGATTCCCAACGCTGAAAAAACCAGTGTCTGAACATCTGATCGGTATATTCGCATACTTCCCCCGCCGATTTCGGATCCGTTCAGGACCAAATCGTAGGCTCTGGCGCGCACTTTGGCGGGATCAGTCTTTAAAAGGTCAAGATCGTTCATGACCGGAGAGGTAAACGGGTGGTGCATTGCTTTGAAGCGTTTTTCATCCTCATCATACTCGAACATTGGGAATTCCGTAACCCAAAGAAACTTGAAGGTGTCTTCCTGTATTTCCCCGAGTTTTTGAGCCAGGAAGTTTCTCAGATTACCCAGAACATCGTTTACTATCTTGAATGAGTCTGCTCCAAAAAGTAATACGTCTCCTACTGATGCTTTGGTTCTTTCGACTATGGCTGCTCTTTCCTCTTCGCTGAGAAACTTTGCTATGGGAGATTGCCATTCCAGACCGTCCTTGAGGCGAGCATAAGCAACTCCTTTGCCTCCGTAGATGGCCGCAAAATCCCTCAGTTCATCCAGATCCTTCCTCGAGAGTCTGTCACCATTTTCGACCTTCATGGCTTTGACGATTCCCCCGGAATCTAGAGGCTTTCTGAAGACAGCAAAATTGGAGTCTTTGAGAATATCCGATATTTCTACCAGTTCCATCCCAAACCTCAAATCAGGCTTGTCCAGGCCAAAGCGGTCCATGGCCTCGGAGTAGGGCAGTCTTTCAAACGGCACGTTTAGGGTTTTTCCCAGAAGTCTTTGGAATATCAGAGCCATCATGCGTTCAATGATGCCGAAAAGACGCTCTTCTTCAATGAACGAGGTTTCAATATCAAGTTGAGTAAATTCCGGTTGTCTGTCGGCCCGCAAGTCTTCATCCCGAAAGCATCTCACAATCTGGTAGTACCGCTCGAAGCCGGCCACCATCAGTAACTGTTTGAAAATCTGGGGTGATTGGGGCAGGGCATAAAAGCTGCCGGTAGAGACTCTACTAGGCACGAGGTAGTCGCGAGCGCCTTCCGGTGTGCTGGTGGTGAGAAAAGGCGTCTCTATGTCCAGAAAATCCTCAGCGTTGAGGAACTCCCTTATAGTATTCGTAAGGCGGTTCCTCACAAGCAGGTTTTGGCGCGGTCCCACAAGTCTTCTCAAATCGAGATACCTGTATTTATACCTTATCGAATCGCTTATTGGAGCCGGGTCATCAAGAGGGAAGGGCGGCGCGTCGGAACTGTTGAGTATCCGCAATTCTCGGACGAAGACCTCGATCAAGCCTGTAGCCATGTCAGGGTTTTCGCTGTCAGGCGGTCTTCTAAGCACCAAGCCTTTTATTGCGATGACCCATTCTGCCCTTAAAACATGGGCCTTTTCATGAGCTATTTCGTTAAATTCCGGATTGAAAACTACCTGGACAAGGCCCTTTCTATCCCGTAAATCCACAAAGATGACCCCGCCGTGGTCCCTCCGTCTAAGAACCCAGCCCATTAAAATGACTTCCCTACCAATATGATCAGTCGAAAGGTCGGTTGAAAGCTCGCTTCTCTCCCAGCCGTCCATAGAGTCTAGTTTCAAACTCCGTCTCCTCGAAGAAAATTTATGATTTCGTTCATTTTCACGTTGAACTGCTGTTTACTGAACATGTCCCTGACTGTCACCGTGTTATTAGACAACTCGTCGGAGCCTATCATGAGAGTTTTTTGCGCTCCAACCCGATCAGCCTGCTTCATATGTGACTTAAGACTCGACATCGAGTTCCGCGTCTGAACGCTGAATCCAGCCTTTCTCAAGTCATCCACCAGTTTGTAACACGTCTCTCTGCAAGCCTCGCCCAGCGCTGCCACGTACACATCCGTTTTGCGGCCAAACAGGTCTTGACTGCTGTTAAGCCCCAACAAAAGCCTTTCCATTCCAATAGCAAATCCAATGCCGGAAACTTCCGGTCCTCCAAGTTCCGCCACAAGGCTGTCGTAGCGGCCACCGCCACCCACGGCCTTGGAATGCCCCAAGTCGCTGTCTATTATTTCAAATGCCGTTCTTGAATAGTAATCGAGGCCGCGCACCATTCGAGGTTCCTTTCTGTAGCTAACGCCCAGAAGGTCCAAGCCTCTCAATACAGAGTCAAAATGATTGCGACAGGGTTCGTCCAGGTAATCCATGATCACCGGGGCCGAACCCATTATCAATTTACATTCCGGAACTTTACAGTCCAGCGCTCGCAGTGGATTGGTATTCATCCGCCGTCTGCAATCTTCGCAAAGATTTTCCAGGTGTCTTTCCAGAAAATTTGTCAATTCTGATCTGTAAGCGGATCTGCAACTCCTGCAACCCACCGAGTTGATTTCCACCACCAGATTCTTCGCCCCAATGGATTCCAGAATAGAGCAGGCGCACGACACTATCTCAGCGTCAGTTAAAGGATCGTCATCCCCAAGGACCTCAGCATTGATCTGAAAGAATTGACGATACCTTCCCTTGGAAGGCCTTTCTCTCCTGAACATCGGTCCAATCGTGAAAAGTTTTAGCAACGATTCTTTCTTCAATAATGAGTGCTCAACAACGGATCGCAATATTCCAGCAGTAGCTTCTGGACGCAGGCTCAGGGATTCTCCACCAATATCCTCGAAGGTGTACATCTCCTTCTCTACGATGTCTGTAACCTGCCCAATGCCACGAACGAAGAGTTCCGTTTTCTCCATTATGGGAGTGATTATTTCCCGGAAACCGTATTTCCTGAAACACGCTCTAGCGGATTCACTGACAAAAGCCCATTTTACACTCTCGTCAGGTAATATATCGTGAAAACCTTTTACCAACGAAATCATGTCAGCCGGCCCTCTACGCCTGGAATGTTCCATTATCGACCAAACTACTAACTATACAGTTAAATCGATTCTATGGTCAAGAAAAGTTTACCAGATGAATTTCATGAAAGGAGTAGAAAACTTTTAAAAACAGTTTAGAGATGAGTGGGATGGAAATGCATTAAACGCGAACGCGGTGATTTTCCGGAATTCTGGAGAAAATTGGCCATGCAGTAATGTTAATACGCTGAAATTAAGCAACATCCCCATTCTGCCCTACGATTGGGCCAAAACAGATTTTCTCGGGGTTTGTTGTCCAGTATGAATATTTCCTTCTCTATTTTTGCGCCGATTTGTCTTACAAAACTCCTAAAATCCCTTATAGTGAGCCTATGAATGTCCGGAGTGTTGTACCACGGATGGGGATGAGCCCCTGAAATGGGCGTTTTACCTGACAACACATATTCGAGCATCAGTTTCCAATGACCAAAGTTTGGGAAAGTGATGATGGATTTCGACCCTACTCTCAGCATTTCTTTTACCAAGGCTTCAGGATTCATCAACTGCTGAAGAGTACGGCTCAGAATAACATATTCATAGCTAAGGTCAGGAAAACCTTCTAATCCTTGGTCCAAGTCGAGAGTCATGACACGTATCCCTCGCTCAATGCACCTGATCACTTTCTCCTGATCCAGTTCTACGCCACACCCCTCAACCTCTTTTTCATCCCTGAGTCGCGATAGCAGGGTGCCTGTTCCGCAGCCTAAGTCCAAAACCCTTGTTCCTGGAGTAATCAACTCAATAATAACGTTGAATCCCGCTTCAAACTCGTGAAAGGGAGTGCGAATTTCAACCACTTTGTTCAACACCTTTCAGGAAGCCCCTCATTATGCGTGTGAGTTTAGGCATGGCCGCAGGAATCAAAAATGAATCGTGTCCATAGGGCATGTCCAGTTCCACAAACGAAACGTCTTTTTTCAGAGCCTGAAGGGCTCTCACAATAGCCAGGGACATTGACGTCGGGTAGAGCCAGTCAGAGGTAAATGACAGGACCAGCATTT
Organism: uncultured Syntrophaceae bacterium; assembly: GCA_964628605.1. Classification (GTDB taxonomy): domain Bacteria; phylum Desulfobacterota; class Desulfomonilia; order Desulfomonilales; family Desulfomonilaceae; genus CAITZA01. The sequence continues at coordinate 25,100 of CAZVOU010000143.1, read as the reverse complement.
TACTCTGGACTGCCTCGAAAGCGCTGATAAGGTCTCCGTATTGGCCTTCCAGATCGAAATAATCTATTGCCTTTGTTATTGTTATGTAAGAGTCCTCGTCGAATCGTTCCATAAACTTGGCGCCCTGATGTTGAAGGTAGGATTCAACCTCAAACTCGCCCCCATTAGTTTCATTCTCTCCAAGGCTGTACCGGATGCCGTCCATGTCCTTCAATGTCAGCTTGCGACCGAATTTGCGCTCCATTATTTCTTCGGACAAATATGTGATGTGTCCGATCATTCTTGCAACGGCGAGACCTCGCCCCATTCTTACCGAATCCGAGTTTACTTCCGGGGCCCCGCAAGCGCTTGCCGGGTCTGAATAAATTGCATTGCGACCAACCCAATTAAAGGCTATTCCCTGTGGAGATAAACGCGCAGTGGCTGCGATAACTACCGCTGACTTGACTTTTTCGGGAAATCGACATGCCCAGTCTAGCGCCTGCATACCGCCCATTGACCCACCCACAACACTGTGTAGCCGACTGACGCCCAGTCGTTCCATCAACATTGCCTGAATGTTGACCATGTCGCTAATTGTTATGCGGGGGAAAGATCTTCCGAAGGGTTTTTCAGTAGAAGGGTTAATGCTGGGCGGCCCGGTAGTGCCTTTGCAGCCCCCCAAACAGTTGGAGCAGATAACGAAATATTTGTCAGTGTCAATCCCTCTACCGGGACCAATCATTTGATCCCACCAACCGACTCGTCCGTTTTCAGTCACACCGGCAGCATGAGCGTCCCCAGACAAAGCGTGCAGAATCAATACTACATTGTCCTTACCCGGCGCTAATTTTCCATAGGTCTCGTAGGCAACTGTTAATGGACCCAGATGGACCCCGGCTTCCAGGTCTATCCCATCGAAGTGTTCATAGAGAGTCTGAGTCGCAGATGATTCGATGAACGTGACATCGCTGTTTTTTGAAGTAGTGGTCGGCATCTTTATTTCCACAACATCAGAGTATGGATTTCATGAATGAGCCAAGCGCCTGACAACAGCAGAATGCAAACGCGCAAATGCTGATGGAAAAGTCCTCAAAAATAAGGACGCCACAATCCATAAACCCGACAGCTCGTCATTATTAATTATGGTTGAAGTTCGGCAAAGTCAATTTAGTTGAACAAAATTTTTCGACTACTTCTGGAAGAGATGGCCTACGCCCCGAGGATGCGACCTCCCTCAAAAAAGACCCCGCTTCTGGACGACAAAACCACTCATCCCCGTAGAGGTCTTTAAGGGTCCGTTGCAGAGCGAAAGCCCCTGACCATGCCATTATATAATCCAGTGAGTAGAAGTCGCTCTCCATGTCCATCAAATAGCCCTCTGGCTCATGTTCGAAACCGGTGGCGTCTTCCATTCCGCGTGAATAGAAATCCGAGTCTTTTAAATCCTGTTTCTCAAAATACTGTTTCTCTGCAAGGAACTTGCCGATGTAGCGTCTGATCAGGCATAAACGCTTAATCCGGCATCTCTCTGAGAGTTTTTCGGCATCATTCTGATTCATGCCGGCAACCCGCGTCAGCCATGCCTGATTCTCCGCAAGTTCCATGAACAGGAAGGCAAATGCTTCATCAAGGGATGATGATCGGTAGAAGCGCCTGTATTCGAGTGCAATGTCAGGCGAGACATTCCTCAGAAAAAAGGCGTGTCCTGTTTCATGTAGCAAAGTTTCCAGATCCAGAAGACCGCCAACAGGTTTCATGATGACGTGAATTTCCCCTGGCACGTCAATTCCAACACAAAGAGCATCGATACCCTTCAATGGGGAATCGTCCAGTTCAAATACTACCGTAGGATCCAGGAATAAATTGAATTCCATTTTCGACAGGGTTGTCTCGACCAGTCCCCTGAATTTGGATTGATCAAAAAATTTGTCGTAACCGTCGATGTTGAGCAGTCTCAAAGCATGATAGCGATTGATTTTCTCGAAGGGCGCGCCTAACGATTCCTCAACCCATGCCCCCATCTGAGAATTGTAGGCTGGCCCGGTTTCTTTCAGAAAATCCCCGGCTTTCAACGACCACTCGTCAAATGATATCTGTTTCTTGTCTTCACAATAGTGCGCATAATCGGGGTAACCGAACCTCTCCTTCACCGTTCTCACTGTGAGATCAGTAACGCCGAGAAGTATGGGGTTTATTATTTTCCTGAAAAAAATGTTGCAGTCAGAACGCATCAGATCACGTTTATGGTAATCATCCTGTTTCTGTAGCCAGGGTATGACCTGCAAAGCCGGTATTTTCTCGTCTTCAATGTTCATGCGCCCATGTTCCATGTAGAACCTGAGCATATCTCCCAAAGACGCAGTTCTCTGCTCAATGGCAAGGTCCATACACGCAAAGAGCGCCCGTCCAGATCTGTCCCTGATGTCTTCATTAGACGAGCTGTCGAACATCCTTCTCAGAAAATCCACTGTCTTCTGTTTGAGCAGAAGAGGCCTGGATTCCAGGAGTTCACCGACTCCCAGAGCGGAAGGAAAACCTTGAGCCTGGTTGACGGCAAGTCGCGCCAAATCCCTGTGGGCTGCGTCGAGTTGCTCGACAACCTTTGCGAGAGATAAATCGCTCACGAATCACTACCTGACCAACAAGATGAATGGAAGGCAATCAGCCAATTTTGCTGCGGCGTAGCATCAGCCGCCAAGTTTTTTGCCGGTGTTCGGCGCAAAAGCTAATCACTAATTTCCGATTGATAAAACTATATCAAAGAAAAGTTCTGTGCAACTAATGTGTAATGCAAGAAAACAAAAGAACAATCCGCCCTAGCTGGCAGCCCATTTTGACCTTGAATTATAAGAGTTGCGTTGACCGTTCTTGCGATTGGGCCTGTTCTGAGCCGGACCTTTTGTTTTCTTATTCATCAAGCATTCCCACGAACAATAGCCGTACGATGAATAAGTCATCGTTTGCACTGCGGTATATTCCCGCCCACAAGTTTTACACCTTTGCAAAATAATTCCTCCTGATTTAGGCCTGACCTCGTCAACAGATGAGTTCAGGCGGGTATTTTTTTAATAAAACTGTTTGGCCCTCTACCTAATAGACCCAAATCGTTTACGCATTTGAGTACAGCGCATCAAAAGCCGGCAAGAACCAAAGTTCAGGCAAAAGCCGGCAAGAACCAAAGTTCAGGTCGAGTCAATAATTCGCGGGCCAAAAACCGCAAAACGATCGACTCCGGCTACCGCCACGCCCCCCAGTTTTCGACATATTCGATTAGCGACAAACAATCACCAGGTTACTAGAGGTTAGATCAAAATCTTGCCGAGATCCGGCTAAAAACGACCAATGAACTTAAGAATTCCAGGGTTGTATTGTCATTCCAGAAATTACTATGAGCCCGCCCAATGTCCAATCGCTGATTAACTTGACTTGTCGGAACCAAACAACTACGCGTTTTGACAACGCATGCGCGTAAAAGTTCATTCAGGTGATGATTGCAGAGGACTTACGCGTTTGACCGATTTAGTTACTCACTGATGGCTTGCCAACGGCCTGCTTGAAGCCCCATAGCCTCTATTCCCCTAAACTAAAACCGGTAAAACGGCCCATTCTTGTTGTTAACTGGGGTCAAATCATTGTCTATTGTTCGGTTTGTTATCATTAGATAACGGTGATGTCAAACAATGAATGACTTGACGAAAAAAAATTGTCACATGGGATAATTTGATGTATAAATACCAGTTTGAAAGAGGCCACATGAGATCGGATCAATTTCAGGGATTGAGTCGTATTGCGGTGCGTCACTTTCAATGGTAAAATGAATTTTTGCGGCTATTCCACAACCTAGTGTGACATTGGTCGTGAACTTCATCGAAGACCCTTCTAGGTAAAGTTTAGGCGACTGCCTCCATGGCCGGCCCCGCTATCTGTGGCAGTTTAGACGGAGCGTTCTGATTAGGCCGCCTCGTTACCGGTGAACTTTTTAGGGTTGAACTCAAGAGTTGGGAGAATCACTATGCCAAAATTGAAAAGCTGCCGTGGAGCGGCAAAAAGGTTCACTGTGCTGAAAAGCGGAAAAATTAAAAGAAAAAAGGCGTATCATAGCCATATTCTGACATCCAAGACGCGCAAGCAGAAGAGGAACCTGAGACACGGTTCGCTGATTGACAAGAGAGATAGTGGTCAGATCAAAAGACTTCTGCCGTACGGATAAAACTATATGCCGGATTTATTGATCCTGACGGACCCAGTTGACAGATGTTAGCTGGAGTTACGATCGGGATTCTTGAGTCGGCTCGCAAGATTATTTAGGAGAGAAAAATGCCCAGAGTTAGGTGCGCGCCCGCAAGCAGGGCTAGACGAAAAAAAATTATGAAAATGGCAAAGGGCTATGTCGGGGGTAGGAGCAGAACCCTGAAGCAGGCCAAGGAAACCGTTGAGAGGGCCCTTTGTTATTCATACCGTGATAGAAGGAACAGAAAAAGGGATTTCAGAAGGCTTTGGATTGCCAGAATCAATGCAGCCGCCAGGTTGAGCGGGATTCATTACAACAGATTGATAGAGGGTTTGAAAAAAGCTGAGGTAGCCATAGACAGGAAAATTCTGGCTGAACTCGCTATTAGTGACCCCGGAGCATTCAAGAGCATCGCTGATAGCGCTATGGTTGCGCTGAAAGCCTAGTTGTTCGATAATCCTGACGGTATGAGCGCGCATAGCCATCGCCTACTCGATGCTAGGCCGCTCTTCACACGCCGAATCGGAGCGGTCTCAATGACCGCTTTTTATTTTTTGGTCGTTTGTTCAAAAAACTTTCTTCAGGTTTTTGGTGAACCGAGGTTCAGATGATAGACAAATTGAACGCGCTAAGAGAATCCACCATGTCCGACATAAACGAATTGTCGGATGTAAAGGCTCTGAATGATTTGCGCACCCGCGTGCTTGGCAGGAAGGGCGCGTTGACGGGATTGCTCAGGAGCCTTAAAGATTTTGAGCCCGAGCAGAGATCGTCCATTGGGAAGCTTGCAAATGAAATCAAGGAGGACCTTGAAGGTAGGTTTGCAATACGCGAAAGAAAATTTATCGAGGATTCGGAACAGGAAGAACTGAAGAAGGATTTCATTGATATAACGCTTCCAGGGCGAAGGGTTGAATTCGGAAAATTGCATGTGCTCAATCAGGTAACGTCAGAATTGATTGATGTCTTTACCGGTTTGGGTTTTCAGTTGGCAGAAGGCCCCGAAGTCGAACTCGATTACTATAATTTTGAAGCGTTGAACATTCCCAGGGATCATCCGGCAAGGGACATGCAAGACACTTTCTATTTTTCGGAAAATGTGGTGCTGCGCACCCACACATCGCCTGTGCAGATCCGCACCATGGAAAAGACAAAACCGCCGGTAAGAATCATATGTCCGGGAAAGGTATATAGACGGGACGCCGACATAACACATTCTCCCATGTTCATGCAGATAGAGGGTTTGTGGGTGGATAGGGATGTGTCATTAGCCGATCTCAAAGGCGTTCTAACCGCATTTGTTCATGAATATTTCGGGTCCGACGTGGGCCTTCGTTTCAGGCCAAGCTTTTTTCCGTTCACGGAGCCATCAGCTGAGGTTGATATCCAGTGCGTGATTTGCTCTGGAAAAGGTTGCAGGACTTGCTCATTCACAGGTTGGCTTGAAATATTGGGTTCCGGAATGGTAGACCCGGCTTTATACGGATTTGTAGGTTACGATCCAGAAGTTTATTCCGGTTTTGCATTTGGAATGGGGATCGAGAGAATAGCAATGCTAAAATACGGAATTCCGGATATTCGCTCCTTTTATGAAAACGACGTCCGCTTCCTTAAGCAGTTCTGAAAAGATTACACCGATTGGTTCCAGAGGCGGTCACAATTCAGATTCATCTGGTTGAGCGCCGTCATGCGTTCCTCAAGACGAGGTAGTTTGCCGGTAATTCTATCAAAGAGGGGTATTCAACAATGCTCGTCAGCTTAAACTGGCTGAAAGAGTTTGTGGAGACAGACAAGACAGCTTATGAAATTGCCGACCATCTCACCATGGGCGGTATAGAGGTTGAGTCTGTAAGCCATGTGGGTGAGAATTTGAAAACCGTTTTTACGGCCAGAATTCTCAATATCAATCCTCATCCCAATGCATCCCAGCTAAATCTGGTGAAGATCGATCTTGCAGATAGGACTGAGGAAGTAGTTTGCGGCGCGCCGAATGTGATGGTCGGGACTACTGTAGCTTTTGCCTCGGTAGGAACGGAACTGCCAGGAGGGGACACTGTCGCTCGTAGGGAAATCAAGGGCATTGTGTCGCCGGGAATGTTGTGTTCTGAAAAAGAACTGGGATTGGGTGAAGACGCCTCTGGGCTTCTTGTCTTCGATCCTGACACACCCATCGGTTTGTCCCTCACTTCGGCTATGGACTTTATCGAGGATTATATTCTGGAAACTTCGGTAACCCCCAACCGTGGGGACTGTCTGTCAATTCTCGGAGTGGCTCGAGAATTGGCCGCACTTATCGGCTGCCCCTACAAGAAGCCGTTATCCCAACCGGTTGAGTGCGATGAATCAATTGCTTCGGCACTCTCTGTGGAATGTCTGGATCCTGAACTTTGTCCACGGTATGTCGCCAGGATGATCAGAGGACTTCGGATAGGGCCTTCACCCTTTGCGGAGAGACTGAGACTCCATCGATCCGGAGTGAGGCCCATATCCAACGTAGTTGACACCACGAATTTGATACTGCTTGAATCCGGACAACCACTGCACGCTTTCGACTACGATAGATTGGAGGGGCAAAAAATTGTCGTCAGGAGAAATGATCCTGAAGAAATTTTTGTGACCCTTGATGGAACGGGCAGGCCTCTCCCGAAAAACAGTTTGATGATTCGCGACGCTGTCAGATCGGTGGCTTTGGCGGGAATCATGGGCGGTGAGAATTCGGAAATACAAAATTCTACCACAGACGTCGTCATTGAAAGCGCTTGTTTTGAAAGGTTTGGGATCCGGAGGACCGCCAAGGCGCTTGGAATGTCTACCGAGGCTTCTTTCAGATTTGAGCGAGGCGTAGACCCTGAAGGGGCCATGCTTGCTGCGAACAGGGCCGCTTTCATGATGCAGAAACTTGCTGGAGGACAGGCGCTGTCCGGAGTCATCGATTGTTATCCTGTTCCAATCCTGAGGCATCCTGTCAGATTACGAACCGCAAAAGTTTCAAAGCTATTGGGGATTCAGTTCTCCACAGACCAGGTTGTGTCGTATCTTGAGCGCCTTGGTATATCCTGTAATCCATCCGAATCGGATCCGGACACGACAACGTGTGTCAGCCCCTCATGGCGTTGGGACCTCGATAGAGAAGTTGATATGATAGAAGAGGTGGCCAGGGTTCATGGATTTCAGCAAATTCCAATGACCATGCCGGCTGGCAGGATCAAGCCCGATAAATCCAAAACATTTTACAAGCGCGTGAGATTGGCCGCTGAGTTAATGAAGGCTTCCGGATTTACCGAGACAATATCGATGTCTTTTATCTCTGAAGGGGTCTGCCAAAGCTTTGGGATCATTGAGTCGAATGAAGACCAGCTTAAACTCATCAATCCACTGACCGAGGATTACGCTGTGATGAGACGCTCTCTGTTACCAGGTCTGTTCAGCGCGTTAAGGAGGAATCTCAACTTTAAGTCTGAGTCTATACGCCTGTTCGAAATTGGCAGGACTTTTACTCCGGTTGATGGTCAGGATTTGCCTCGTGAGGATTTGGTTCTCTCCGGTGTGGCATATGGCCCAAGACACATAGACAACTGGCACTTTAACAGAGGAGAAGTAAACATATATGGCAAAGTTGAACCCAAGCCTGAAACTGATTTCTACGATGTTAAGGGGGCTATAGAGAACTGTCTCGAAGGGTTGGGATGTGGTGACGTTACTTTCTCTAGTTCAGGCAAAGGTTTTCTTCATCCGGGTAAGTCTTCAGATATACGCTTTAATGGCACTCTCCTGGGATTTGCCGGAGAACTGTCTCCTCAAAAGATCAGAGAAAATGGTTTAAGTGGAAAAATCCAGGTCTTTGAATTTTTGCTAGAGCCATTAATGGTTGAATACCGCAAAAAAATAGCTTTTAGGCCACTACCGCGCTATCCGCATGTAGAACGAGACTTATCGATATTGGTTGAAACAAATTGTTCAGGAGATGACATTAAGCACTTGATTTCACGTTTGGGCCATGATATTATAAATTCCGTGATCCTATTTGATTTGTATCGAGGCGAATCGATTCCGGATGGTTATCAGAGCATGGCCTTTCGGATAAGATATCGCTCTGAGGATCGAACTCTTACAGACGCTGAAGTCCAAGAGGTTCATTCTCATGTGATTGAGTCGCTCCGCAGCGCTTTTGGAGCTTCAATCAGAGATTGACATTGGCCATTTATCAAGTATCTGGTATAAACAGTTGATTTGGCTATGATCTTGTTGGAGTTGGTGTTTGCATTCTCATGAGGAGGGGTGGGTAGAATATGACCATCGCAATTCCGGAGAAACAGTATTTCAAAATTGGCGAAGTCAGTGAAATATTGGATGTTGAACCATATGTGCTTCGTTACTGGGAATCTGAATTCAAGATTCTCAAACCCACGCGTACACGTGCCAGGCAAAGGCTTTATCATAAGAAAGATCTTGAACTACTTCTTGAAATAAAACATCTGCTTTACGATGAAAAGTTCACGATTGCCGGCGCAAAAAAGCGTCTTCAGGAGATGAAGAAGCAGACTGCCGCTGAGAAGAAGGCCTCAAGAACTACGAAAGCGTCCAGAGTTCGGGAGGAGGCCCCGGCTGTTCCGGAGAAATTTGACACGCCGGGTCTAGCTTCAAATCAGGACGATTACCGTGATATTTTACTTGAGATAAAAAGAGAACTTAAGGAACTCAGGAACATATTGGAGGGATAGCCACTCGTAGGAACCTCGGGCAACGATCAGTTCATCGATTTCTGTCACAAAATCCTGCAGTGGTTAGATTCCTCAGGCTCAGATTTGAAAGGTGGATGGGCGTAAGATTTTCCATAGAAAGTATTTTAACTGGAGCGCGTCCGACAAAATAATCCTTCCGACAGCATACCCCTTCATGTATTTTTGGTCTGACAATCCGTCCAACTCAAAAATATTTCCTATTGCCGGTTTTACTCCGCTGATCTATTATTTGACCAGGACAAATATGAATGCTTGTTGACAAGAAAAAAGGGAAAGAAGGAGTAAAGCCATGAGCACGCCGATGCACTGCCCCGGATTTGAAGCCAACAAAAACCTTTCTTCATTCACGTGCAAGTGTCCTAGTTGCGGCAAACTGGTTGAGATCTTTTCCGATGAGTTTGACAGATCTCATGTCTGCAAGGGATGCAAGCAGCCTATAGATTTCACACAATGCTCGCTGGAGGCTGGCGCGTGACGTTTTTTGCGGAACCCGACGAGGTCGTCTGATCCGCTGACTCCGTTGGGTTTCACATTCCATGAGTGAGTAAACAGATTTACAGTTTAAAGCTCTTCAAAAATTCTTAAAAAAGTTTCCCCCCTGTGAAATTCATTGTTGAACATCCCGAATGAGGCGCATGCTGGAGAAAACAAAAGTACCTGTCCGGGGCTGGCGTTTGACAGCAAACAAAGCACGGCGGACTTGAGGTCAGAGAATATCCCGTCTATTTTGGAGGATGCCCCGTATTCCAGGAGTTTTTCATTTAGCGCAGGAGTGGCTGACCCTTCCAGTAATGCAATCCTGGTGGCCATTTGAGCCGCAACCTTTGCGAAATCAGTCAGGTCAAGTTTCTTGTCAGCTCCCCCGGCGATCATCAAAATCTCGCGATTCCGATAAGCTTTTAGGGCGGCTATCCCTGAGACCGGAGTGGTGCTGGTTGTGTCATTGATGAATTCAACTTCCTTCTTGATCCCTAATGACTCAAGCCTGTAACGAACCCCTTGGAATGTTTCAACTGCCTCACGAATGACTGAATCCCGCACACCCATTAATCGTGCGGTAATCACGGCTGCCGCGACGTTTTCAAGGTTATGATCTCCCGGCAATTTGATGTCCCAGTTTTTGGGCGCATCATTCATGCTGAAAAAGGAGACTTTCGAGCGGGCATCGCCGGCCAGTCTCGACGTGACTGGATTGTCCTTATTGAATACGCAGAAATCCGACGCTTTCTGATATTTATATATGGCTGTCTTGTCCTCAATATATTCGTCCATACCACTGTATCGATTCAAATGGTCTGGGTAGATGTTTGTGAATACAGACGCCTGTGGGGATATTCCAGCCCTATGAAAGCCCTGTAATTGCCAACTGGACAGCTCGAGGGTCACAACGTCCTGAGGTCCTACGACTTTAAGAAGCGGCAAAGTGGCCATTCCCATGATGTTACCGGCCAAATGGACACGACGACCTGCAGACTTCAGAATATTGTATACGAGGGAAGTTGTGGTGGTCTTTCCCCTGGTGCCGGTTATTCCGACTACCAGGCCGGAGAAGAATTTGCAGAACAAACTCTCATCCATCTCAATGGGGACGCCGTGCTCCTCGGCCAATTTCAGAAACGGCGAATGTTGGGGGACATCGGCATTGCGCAATATCATGTCAGCAGAGATAAAATCCTGTTCATCATGACCGCCAACCTTGATGGTCACCGGAAGGCCTTCTAGTTTTGCTAAAGACGGCGCTAGCTGTTCAGATGTCTTCAAATCGGTCACGGTGACACGGGCCCCGCATTCTATGAGAAACAGGGTGTCTCCCAGGCCTCGCCCCAGGAGTCCAAGTCCCATCACGGTAATTCGTTTGCCTTTAACTGAATCTACAAAATTCTGCATGTCGCCTCATGGCAGGGAAAGGATGATGGGGCCATCGTCCGTAATGGCAATTGAATGTTCAAAATGGGCAGAAAGTTTACCATCTCCGGTAACTGCAGTCCATTCATCATCGAGCAGTTTGATACGCCAGGTCCCTTCGTTGACCATAGGTTCCAGGGCTAGTGTCATGCCAACCTCAAGCCTGGGATTCCATCCTACTCCGGTGTAGTTCGGTATCTGAGGAGGTTCGTGCATTTTTCGACCGACACCATGTCCGACAAAATCCCGCACCACGGAATAACCGTTGGATTCGACATGACGTTGCACTGCACGGGATATGTCCTGTAGACGATTACCGGGCCAGGCTTGATCTATACCCTTGTACAAAGACTCCTCAGTCACCTTCAGCAGGTTTTGGGCAGATCCTGAAATATTTCCTACGGCGTAAGTCCTGGCCGCATCTCCTACAAAACCTTTAAGCACGACTCCCACATCCACTCCCACTATATCCCCCTCATTCAAGATTCTTGGCCCAGGAATGCCATGAACAATTTCTTCATTGACGGAGGAACAGATACAGGCGGGATATGGACGCTTGTCACTCATTCGATATCCCTTGAATGCAGCCTTGGCGCCCGATTTTTTGATCATCTGATCTGCAATCTTGTCGAGGTGGCCGGTAGTAATTCCGGGTTCTATGGTTTCTCCCAGTTTTACAAGTATCTGGGCCACAATCCGGTTAGCCTCACGCATGATTGCGATTTCTCTGTTTGTCTTGATTATGATGGATTCGTTCACGATTATAATCTCTCGCCCGTGCTATCAGGATTAAAGTTCAAATACGAAAAGGAGCAAACGGTTTTCACGAACCGCTGTTGAATGGTTTAGATGCAACTGTCCGGTCACAATGCGCCAAATATGAATTTCAGGAAAGGCTCGAAACATTTTGGAAAACACAAGGCTTGACAGGCATTCCAACTTTAGCTAATATGTGAACACTAGTCATTCAATTGCCCGGCGAGACGACCGTATCCTCCATGTTCGGAGCCATACCCTTTATTGTGTCCGCCGGGCTTCTTTTTACCTATGTAAAATTCCACAGTCCATAGTTACAAACCTAAGTATAACCTTGTAAGATGAACTGGAGATCGCACGAGCGGACGACATCTACTTACTTAATAACTTCCTGAAATGGTAACCAAACAGAGCGCTGGAAATGGCTTCCCCAAAAGCCGATCTGTGAAACATCAAGGCTCGGATAAAAAGCTTCCAGTAATATATTTTACCCTTTTCAAGTATCCCCAGATAAATCATTGAACGAATGAGAGCTTTTATTTCGAGGGTGTTTATTCGTCTCTTTCTGGTTGGTTTATATTCCTTGAGGAATTCCAGCACGCGATAATAGTATTCCCGTGGAGAATATATGTTGTCAAGAACTGCCTGATAACCGGCTCTTATCTTTTCAGCGTCCATCTTAGGAATGAAATTAAGTGAACCGTCGCAGTTGTCCCCTGTGCAGCCATCAATGAGGCGCCCCTCATTCTGGAGTCGTTGATACAGTTTAGTTCCAGGAATGGCATTGAGTAAACCTATCATGGCTTTCACCACTCCACTGGACTGAATGAATGCAATCTGACGCTCAAAAATATTGGGTGGATCATTGTCGAACCCGATAATGAATCCCCCCATGACCTCCATGCCGTTTCTCTGTATGGTTTTCACGGCCTCCACGAGATCCTTGGCTGTGTTCTGGTGTTTACCGCACTCCAGCAAACATTCTTCGGCCGGGGTCTCCAGACCCAGGAAGACTGAGTCGAAACCTGCCTCCGTCATCAATCGCATAAGTTCATGGTCCTCGGCAAGGTTTACAGACGCCTCCGTGAAAAGTGTGAAAGGAAAGTTTCTTTTCTGCTGCCAAGGGATCAAATCTCTGAGGAGTTGCTTAACCTTAAATTTGTTTCCGATAAAATTGTCATCAACAATGAAGCAACGTCCTCTCCAGCCCATGTCATACAGGATGTTGAACTCACGAATCATCTGCTCTGAGGATTTCACCCTGGGCCGTCGTCCATTCAGTTTTACTATGTCACAGAACTCACAGTCATACGGGCATCCACGGGAATACTGTATCGACATGGAAGCATAGTAGCTCATGTTTATAAGATCCCAACGGGGAAGCGGAGTTTGCGTGATGTCCGGTTTTTCCTCGGAATAATAAATGCGACGAGGTGAGCCGGTTGAGAAGTCCTTCAAAAACTGAACAAAAGTAATCTCCGCCTCATTGAGGACCAGATGGTCTATGTCTGAATATTGATCAGAGAGGCTTGTGAATAGAGGTCCTCCTGCGATAGTTTTCTTTCCAAAGCCCTTGCACAGGTCGATGACCTCCCGGACGGAATCTTTCTGGACAACCATAGCCCCAATAAATACCATGTCGGCCCATTGAATGTCTTTGTCCAGTAATTTTTCAACATTCATGTCGATGAGTTTGAGTTCCCAATTTTTCGGCATCATGCTGGCAACTGTCAACATGCCGAGAGGGACGTGAGCCGCCCTTTTTCCAATGAATTTAAGAATATGTTTGAAATTCCAGAATGTGTCCGGAATTTTGGGATAAACTAACAAGGCTTTCATAGCAGGTTACTCCTTTTTGGGTCACAGAAAAGATGGCCCGTAACTTAAGTCAAGCCGTACAACTTAATCACTGTTTGGCAGCCCCAGGGAAGGGTGTGTCAAAGAACCTCATCAGTTGTGAATCCGGCCTAAGCAGAAGAGTGGTATCAGAGGCAAAAATTCTTTCGTAAGCGTCGATGTGACGAATAAAAGAAAAGAAATCCTGATCCTGTCCGTAGGCCTTGGCGTAAATTCTGGTGGCTTCAGCGTCTCCTAAGCCCCGCAGAGTTTCTGCTTTCCTGTATGCTTCAGCAAGGATGATCTCACGCTCCTTGTTAGCGTTAGCTCTTATTTCCCTGGCCTGCTCCTCTCCCTCAGCTCTATATCTCTTCGCTATTCGTTCTCTTTCCGCTTTCATTCTTGCAAAGACACTGTTCTGAACTTCTTCAGGCAAATCAACACGCCTTATTCGAACGTCTATTACCTTGATGCCGAATCTTTTGGCCTGCTCTTCCGTGCCGGTCGTTACCTGAGCCATTATCCGCTCACGTTCCTCCCTGATGAAATCCTTGAAGTTGTGGTTGGCTATTTCCTGTCTGACACGTGCAAAAATGATGTCATTAAGTCTGGCTATGGCTCCGGAGTAATTTCGGACCGTCTGATAGAATGCTAAAGGATCGGTAATGAGCCATCGAGAAACGGTGTCAACTGTGAGTCTCTTCTTGTCCAAAGTGATGTATTCCGCTGGACGAGCTTCGGCCGCCAGTATCCTCTTCTCAAACACGAGAAGTTCCTGGATGAATGGATACTTAGCATAGAGTCCCGGTTCCTGTATTATCCTAACCGGTTTTCCGAATTCCAGAATTAGCCCCTGTTCCCATTCCTGTACTATGAACAACGACTGTGAAGCTATGAATGCTATGACACCCAGTGCGGCAATCAATTTTGTCATGTTAGTCATTGCACGTCCTATTTATTAGTAGAGTCTTTGGTTGATGGAGGCTGTTGAGAGTTCGGCGCCGATTTTAATGATTCCGTAAGAGGTAATAACGGCAGCAACCTGGACTCATGAGATTCTAAAACAAATTTCTTGGCTTTCGGAAGGAACCTTTCAACTGTTTCCAGATAGAGTCTCTCTCTGGTGACTCTTGGAGCCTTAGCGTATTCCACCAAAATAGCCTGAAATCTCTGAACGTCGCCCTCAGCGCGAATCACACGCTGGGCTTTGTAAGCTTCCGCCTCACGAATTTCCTGCTGAGCCTGTCCTCGAGCCTTTGGCAGCACGTCTTCCTGGTAGCCGTCCGCTTCCTTGATCAAGCGCTCTCTGTCTTCCCACGCTCTGACCACATCGTGAAAAGCTTCCTGAACCTGCGATGGTGGATCGACGACGAGCAAGCGGGCCTGAGTAACCTTGAGGCCGGTGTTGTATGCGTCCAAAAGTCTCTGAAGGTAAGCCTCAACCTTGTTTTGAACCTCCATCCTTCCTCTGGTCATTGTATAGTCGATGGTATTCTCACCGACTACACCTCGCAGAGCGACCTCTGCAGACGCCTTGAGAGCCGCTTCAGGGTTTTCTGATCCGAACAGGAATTTGACAGGGTCTTGAACCATGTATTGAACAAACAACTGGACATCCACAATATTCTCATCACCTGTAAGCATGAGAGATTCTGCTGCAATAGCCCTGGTTCTGTTAGAGTCGGATCGGAATCCTATCTCAGCCCGGCGAACTTTTGCTGTGTCCACGATGATGTTGGTCATTATAGGTTTGGGGAGGCGATACCTGAGTCCCGGTTCAGTCAAAGAATGTACCTTGCCGAACAACAGGACGATTCCCTTTTCGCCGGGTCCCACTACATAGAGTCCGGAAATCATGTACAAAGCCAGAAGTATGGCGATGACAGCGCCAACTCCCCATCCCCTGAGAAACTTGTTGAGAATGGCCTTGACATCCTCAACCCCCTTTTGAAGTTCCTTCACTGGGTTGAGTTCAGGTCTCGGTCTAAATTCTGACATTGCGCCTCCCACGGAAAAATTAGTGTCAAATATATATTAAGCAAAATCTAAAATCAATTTAGTAGGACTATTGAAGGGCGTCAATCGCATAGACGTTTGATGGAAGGTAAGGATTTGAAGCGACTTGGTATCCGATTGGCAGGGTAGAGGCAAAGGCCAGGGGTGAATTCTTCACCCCTGTAATGGCTACGTTGAACAGGTTACCCAAACTTAAACTTGGCGCCTAAATCTTGTCGCCACGTCTGATTTTATCCAGAGCAGAGTTTAGCATGTCCCTGGCGTTATCACGCTTTTCCTGAACTTCTTTTCGCCATGCCTCGACCTTTTGAATCGCTTCTGATTCCCATGGCAACCAAGTGGAGTGAGCCCTGTTTTTGATAGATTTTTCTAGTTCTTTAGGGATGGGCGGAGTAGAGGATTCGTCGTAGTGGGTTTCCAGTTTTCGCATAAACTTAAACAATAATTTCATTTCTTTCTTGGTCAGATGCCTCTCCACCTCTTCTTCGCCAAATAATTCCTTTCGAAGAGATGTATCGTTTTCTACCTTCAATTCCTGTATAAACTTTTTTAACTGCTTGAAATTTGCAGTAAAGTCAGGGGCTTCTGGCCTGGTCTCCAACAGGACGTGCGACGAGCTTTGAGTCATGTCCAACTCCTTCATGTTCACCCAATAAGTACCAAAAATGGCCTATTTTAATTCAACGGAAATCTGAATCAGAGGAAAACCGAATTATCACCATCGTTCCCAATAGTCTATTTTACTTGAACTTTGGGGTATGGCCGCTTTTTTGAGAGAAGTTAGTTCCCTCAAAAAGGGCTCCTATCACCCGAAGCTGAGGTAGTCAAGAAATTAATGCGATTTAAACGTCAATAATTTTAATGCAAACCGGAACCATTTCGCGAACTGAGAGTCTTATTTCGAATAAATATCGCGATTTAGACGCGTTTAGGGGGCCATTGAATCATTGGACGCGTAAAGAACGCGACTAAAGCCCCGCAAAATCTGCGCGCGTACCTATCAGTTTACCTAGTCCGTAATGCTTTCCGGCTTCATAGGATTCGTTACTTACATATCAATAATTGGAGCGTTTTTTGAGTCTGGTGTTTTTCGGAGACGCGGACTGTGTTAAGGTTCGTCGCCTTGTGATATTTTTTGGAAAGCTTCTTGGATTTTTCAGGGGAAGACCAACATGTGGGAGAATATCGGCCAGTTTTTTGACATGGCTTTGGCCAAGATAATAGTGGTCTTTCTGGTTCTGCTTTTCGCAAATCGGAGGCTACCTCTGTACATATGCCTCATATTCACCAGCGTGGCTATGGGGCTTTGGATGAACATGGGAGTAGAATCAATTGTCTTGGTGATGCTGCAGGAAATTCTACTGCCGTCCACCTTGATTCTGGCATTGGTAATAGTGTTGATCGTTCTATTCAGCGCACTCTTGAAAAACAGTGGCCGTTTAGAGTCTATAGTTACTTCGTTAAGGGCAATTTCCAGTCATCCCAACGTCTCTCTTGCTCTGGCGCCTGCTCTTATAGGGCTTTTACCTATGCCGGGAGGGGCCGTGTTCTCTGCGCCGATGGTTGAGACGGCGGTAGGTGAATATCGAATCAAGCCGGAGTCCAAACTTGCAATCAACTATTGGTTTCGCCATGTCCCAGAGTTTATCTGGCCACTGTACCCCGGATTCATATTGTCCCTGTCAATCTTTGGTTTGGAGGCCTGGAAACTGACCCTATACCAATTGCCTTTGAGCGTTGGCGCCGTGGTGGCCGGCGTTCTGTTTGTGTTGCCGGCGTTGCCGGTTACGCCGCAGAATGAAACGCGGGAGGGGCAAAATCTTTTTCGCACATTTTTCGGACCATTGGCCCCCATCATAATGGTGCTGTGCCTGATGTTCGGCTTGCAGGGCTTCGCTCAGATTTACGGGCACTTTTCTGGCCGCGCTATTCCTCTTACACAGCATTTGAGCATGACACTGGCGTTGAGCGCCGGCATAGTTTATTTGAAACGGGAATGCGGCTCCGGGTTCAGGCAGTTAAGCTCAATCACTTATAACTCAGGGGCCTTCAACATCGTATTGATGGTTTTTGCCATAATGGCTTTCAAGGGAATTTTACATGAATCCCATACCATCAACAATATACGGTCTGAACTGCAGGCCTTTCGAATTTCAGAGACGTTGGTGATCGCATTGCTACCGTTAATCGCCGGTCTGGTTACCGGAATCGCTGTTGGATTCGTGGGCTCTTCTTTTCCTTTGGTTGTAACGCTAATACCCCCTAACGATCCCATGATTCCATACGTAGTGCTGGCCTATGGTTTTGGTTTTATGGGCATGATGCTATCTCCTGTTCATCTATGTTTCCTGGTGACACAGGAATATTTTCACACCAATGCCCTCGATTCCTATAAACAATTTTGGAAACCGGCGGCGTTTTTGATTTTTTGGATTATCATGGTATTTCTTTTTTACAGGATGATTGTGTAAAACACGTATAGGCCTTGATTTCGCCAAGGGGCCCTCAAGGATCTTGCCGTGAAATGTTAGTCAATTCAGGAGAAACTAATGACCTGGTCCCAAAAAAAGGAAAATCTGGCTGGAGAGGTTCTTAAACTGCTCTATGAATATAGAATGATCAAAACATTTTACCGTGATAGGCCTCAAGGCTGGACCCTGATGTCGGGAATATACAGCCCGCTCTACATTCAGCTCCGGCCACTGGTGTCATATCCGGAGGTTTTCAAGAAAGTATGTGAGTCCATGACGGAAGTCTTGAGAGAAGAAGCGTCTGAGATCACCAAGATAGTTGGTATCGCTATGGCCGGTGTTCCATTGGTGGCCGGGATTGCCATAGCCGGTTCAGTTCCCGCCGCTTTCACTAGAAAAATGGAAAAAGTGAAGTCACTTGAGGATTTTAGAACGCAAATTCAGAGTTATGGAGAACATGCTCTGATTGAAGGCGAAATAAACGACAACGAGAAGCTTGCCCTCGTTGATGACCTGGTAACCAGGTTTGATAGTAAACTGATCGCTCTTGAGCAGGTCAAGAGTGAGCTTGTTCGTAGGCAAGTTAAAGGTGTTAAATGTGACACGGTCATGGTGGTTCTTGACAGGGAACAAGGTGGCGCCGAGGCTGCTCGTTCAAATGATCTGAATCTTATCAGTCTGATACAGTTCAAGAGTTCCGGGCTCAAGCATCTGAAATCATATATGAACAGTTTTGAGTGGCAAGTTATCTGTGATTATCTGGATCAACCCGAAAAATACCAGGAAAAATCCAGGCAGATGGAAATAGCTGAAAAAACGTTAAACGCATGAAAACTACTTGACCGATGAATATCAATATTCTAATAATATCAGTCTAACTCGGTTAGTTTGTTCTGATCCGGGTTTATCCTAGAGGCTCCATCCGATACAAGGTTTTCCGGCCTGTTGGAGCTTTTCAGAAGGGATTTGATACTTCCGGCCAAAATCATTTTTATCCCCCTCAAGTCTGTTATTGCGTTGATCACCGTGGTTGTGGTCAATATGTTCTGAACATTAAAAGAAATCTATCCTTTAATGGTCCTGCGGTTTTGTTTTGGAAAACCAGCGGAAGAACCATTTGCCGGGGTCTATTTCTATCTAATTCCGAGAGAGGAGACGACATTTTATGCCCGGAGTTTACGTCAAGGAAGACGAGCCCTTCGAAAACGCGCTTAGGAGATTCAAAAAACAGGTTCAAAAATCGGGAGTTCTCACCGAAACAAAGAAAAGAAGGGCTTATGAGAAGCCGAGCGTGAAGAAGAAAAGAAAAGCCATGGCGGCTCGGAAAAGACTTCTCAAGAAATTACGTCGTATGCGTTCAAAATAGTCTTTTACTCATTAAATCAACCAGTTCTCTTTGGTCACTCAGCACGAAAAGATGCCGGCCGAAAGAGACGGGTTACAAATATTTTAGGCCTGACACACCAGAGATTCTGGTGTTCAGGCCCATGCTTTTTGGGGATAGTGAAACATAGCGTTGACCAATCGAATTTACTGGAGTCGCCCTGGTTCACCGTGGCAATATACGGTTTGTGCGGCGCTGTAGTCTTCACAGCCTGGCGCTCCGGAGATTTTTCATTCCAACATTTGGGATTGGTCGGTTGGGTCCTGACGATTACCGCATTTGTCACCGCAGTATTTCTTTTCTCTGTGTCTGTCTTCGAGCTAATAAGCTATTTTGTTTTCATCCCATCGATAAAAAGTGACTCGCACATATTCACTAGAGTTCATTCGGCTCAGATGATCCATCCTCTAACGTCTTCGATGTTGTTGGTGACCTTTTTGGCGTGCGTGTTGTCGCAATCGATTCTGGCCTGGTCGCTTTGGGGAATGGTTCTTGTGGCCTATGTGATACAAACTTCCCACATTGTGCGGAGGATAAAGTCGGAAGAGATGTCGGACCCTATAGACTCCGTTCCACAAAGTATGATTGGCCTGTTGGCTCATTTAATCCTTGGATCGGAAGTTGTGACGATGGCCGCCGGAGCCAGAGCCATCGCTCCCTGGAAAATAAAGGGCTTGCCGGATGACACGTGGATTGTAGATGTGAGGACCAAGTCGGAATTTCAGTGGAACAGGCTCTACGGGGCTCAGAATTTTCCTTGGGGCTCAGGCCTGATTGAAGCGTCTCGCTCTGTTCCCAGAGACCGTCCAATTCTTGTCACCTGCCTGTCTGGTCACAGGTCACCAGCAGTTGCGGTAATGCTCAAAAAACTGGGATTTAAAAATGTTTATAATCTCAACTGGGGATTACTATACCTCATACTGCTGGAACGGGGAAAATCCGGCGCCGGTGTTTTTGATCTGACCCGTCCAAACAGAAACACCAGCGATCGAGGCCGTGATTACAAGGGTATTTCATACGGATACATAATTTGTGCCTTGATTATAATTGTCATGGCTCCGTTCGAGTCCGGTCATGCGTCAAGATCGGTGTCCGATCTCCAGAAAATATTTGGAATGTTTTTGGGGCTCACTGGTCTACTTACGGCGTGGTTCGCTTATAGAGCATTGGGAAGAAATTTCAGGGTGTTTGCAGCCCCTCGTAGAAGTGGAACGCTTATTCAGTCAGGAGTTTACTCCAAGGTCCGCCATCCCATGTACACGGCCGTGATTGTGGGCTTTGCAGGTTATGTGGTTTTTTGGGGGAGCTACTGGGCCTTTCCTTTCTGGATTGCGCTCACGGGTCTTTACATCGTGAAGGCTTTCAAGGAGGAAGGCGTTTTGGCTCAACGCTACCCCAATTACAAGGAATACGTTTCGAGGACAAAACGATTCCTGCCATACCTGTTCTAAGTGTTTGACTCCTTTATCCGAGAGATCCGATCTTCTCAGATCTTACACTCTTGCGAACCCTTACACTTTTCTTTGAAACCTCAGACACTGTTTCATCATTGACATGGGTGACCAACAGATCGTCCATTATCCCGATCCCATGGTTCAAGAACATTTGAGCGAGAAAAGCAGTCGGAAGAGCATTTGAAGCTGTTACAGCAATCTTCGCCTCTTTTACTGCCCAGTCGTTTCCGTTAAATGAAACCGCAAGTCCTCCACCGTTTCTGACTAGCCTGAATGCCTCGACATCCGTTATGCTGTCCCCTACGTACATGACATCTTGCAGGCAGCATCCCTGCATCATTGTAATCTTTTCAACAGCGTTGGCTTTTTCTACGCCTCCAATTGGATTTACTGCGAGGAGTAGCTCATTAATTGCAAGTTTTGGCAAATCCTTCCAGAATATCTTGTCCATGAGGGTGATAGTCTTGCGCGATGTTTCAGTTAAATCTTCTAGTGACTTGGCGCCTTGGCCAAGCGAGAAAGGCGGCGCCTCTATTATCATGGAGTAAAAGTCTTTTACTGCCTTCTTGTCTGCTGGACTGATCTGAAAACTGTCTATATTGACCTCAGTAGAAAAAGTGTTTTCAATCGGAAATGCGAGCGCATCGCATACGGCTTTTATGTAAGGAGTGTAGCTGGTGCTGACAATGTAGCATGGGGCGATTTCAAATATCCTGGCTAAGGCCTCGGGAGCATGCGGAATTACTTCTACATTTCTTCGGGAAAACTTGACCATCGATCGGTCATCTACCCCGAATGCCTTGAAAAAAGGAAGGATCAACCTTAGGGTGTCGCCAGCCTTGTAACCAGGTTTATGGGCGATTTCAGCCAGATAATCATCGTAAAGACTCACCATGGAAAAAAATTGAGCGCCATGGGGAAGGAATGCTTCAGCCATCTCTGCCGCATTGTCATTTTTGGTCACAGGCCCTTCGCAATCCGTTATAAAGACCCTCTCGTTAGGCATTTTCATGTTTACTCCCATTGTCCCGGTTTCATTGATCACCTAGGAAATATTCACGCGGCTCTCAATAAACGAATTCAAAAAATTTCTATCAGGATAGGCTGATCTTCCATAAGCTTCAATACTTTTTGACGCGCATCTGGCTGCAAATTCGAGACATTCTTCCAGGCCAACTCCAGACAACATCCCTGCAATGAAACCGGCGGCCGCCACATCACCGGCTCCGGTTCTGTCGATAATTTGAGCCGGTCTAATAGCTTCCTGGGAAAAAGCGCTTTCTCTGGTGATACACCGGAGTCCCCTGGAGCCCAGCTTTAAAACCATGGTTGAGACACCGACACTCAAAAGAGTGTCGATGGCTTTGTCCAAATCATTGAATCCGGTAAGTTCAACGAGTTCCTCTGGTGTTGTGAACAGCAGGGAGGATTTCTGCAACAATGGTCTCAATACGTCAACCCCCAACTTGGAATAAACGGCGCCCGGGTCGAAGCTAAGACGGGTTGAACTGTCCAGGGAGGAGACAACCATTTTTTGAAATTGTAAAGGAGAGCTTGAAACAAAAGAACTCATGTGGACCCACTTGGAGGCCCTGAAGTAACTTTCATCAAACCCGGCGGAACCAGCCAAATCGTTCACGTTGGGCAAAATTACCAGACATCGGTCCCGGCTTTTGTCGTCGCAATTTATAAGGCACAGGCACCGCCCTGTCGGTCCATCGAAAAGATCAATCAACAGATTGTCTTTCTCCCCCAACTCCTCTGTTCGAATTTTTTCGATACCATCGACACCGGCAGCCCCAAAAAATCCGGTCGAAAAACCCATTTTCCTGAGGGCAGCGGTCATGTTTGCGGCAGAGCCGCCAGGGTCAATGGCCTTTAATGAGCCCTGCGCATTCAAGACCGGATAAACTTCTGAAAACCATTCAGTGCCCTTGACATACTCGTGTCCAACCCTGAGTCCGAATCTCTTCAGGAATTCACTCGGGACCTCCCAGAATTCATCCAGGTTCAATGATCCAAAACCGATTACATCCAGTTTCAATTCTTTCTCCATTTTGTCTATCCAGGAAACGGCCAAGCAAGTATGAAACAATAAACTACATTGCTTATCAATGCCCCTGTGATGAGGTTTTAGGTATTATCCTGTCCAGGAAAGTAATTTGATCTCTAACAAATGAGGGGCGCAAATGCATGCTGTCCTTGTAAATAGGCGCCCCGTCTTTTGTAGTTGATGGACACTTGCCATCGGAGCATAAAAATTTTTTCGGATCCAGTATCATCGTGTCCGTTTTTTCAGCTACGTTGGTCAGGGCAGTGTCTATGGATCGCAATTCAGGTAGTTCCTCCTGGGACAATTCACGACGCTCAACACTGAAAAAGGGGGATTCGCTGTGTAACGATCGGTTGACCATGCCTTTAGGATCCAAGGCGTCACCAAACGGTATATTAAGAATCAGATAGGTTACCTTACCCATGGATCTTAATTTGGATAGCATTTTCGCCAGGGAATCGAAAGCCGCCTTGGCGCCATTCGGCTCTTTCAGATACAATCTTTCCCCTGTGATTTCATCTTCATGGTAAAAAGCGCTCTCCCGTCCAAAATATCTGATCCATGCGGCTCCAAACACAACTGCCTCAACATCAGGGGATGAGGCGTAAGCCATGACGTCCTCAGCAAGGCGGTATCTTTGTGGCGGCATGCTCCTGTGGACATTAGGGATCGGTGGACAACCATCGTCGGTGGCGAATACGATCGTCTTGTCGCTACCGTGACTGAGCTTTTCTATGTTGGAATAGTATTGGGCCATGTTGCTATCGCCGATAAACAGAATTTTTCCGGATTTTTTCGCCAGGGAAGTTGGATCATCCATAGAGTAAAAGTCGCTTTTTCCAAATTTGAATAATTTCATCTTTCCTGGAAATTCCCATTCTCCTATAGCGGCGCTTATAAGTTTGAGGCTCTGAGAGTTGTGGTAGGGCTGGAGAAAGCCGATGTAAGATGAAAAACCGATAGCTGCGAGAACCAACATTGAGCTTACCAGGCGGAGCGATAGGCGCATTCCGGTTAATTTATTGTAAGAACCTGATCTTATGGGTGTTTCCACAAACTTGTAGGTGAGAAACGCCAAGACAAAGCTCACAAGGATGACCGCTAGTTTTTCCAGGAAACCCGAAATATCGACAATTCTTGCATAAGCAAGCAAAGGCCAATGCCATAAATATAAAGGAAAGCTGATCAGCCCGATGAAGACCAGCGTCCTGTTTGAGAGAAAGAAAGAGTTTACAAAGGCTGAGCTACCGCCGTAAATGAGAAGGAAGGTTCCCATGGTGGGGAGCAGGGTCCAGTAGCTCGGGATAACTTTTCTCGAATCAATCAGCAAGAAACCAAGCAGCAGTAAGAAGAGGCCAAACCATGAAATGGCGTCAGGCCCCAAGCCTGAAGGCGTGAGCCTGATGTTATGCACTGTCACATATGCCAGCAGGCCTCCCACCATTAACTCCCAGAATCTGGTTACAGGTGAGTAAAAAGTGCTGGGTGAGTGACTATTGAAAACGAAAAGATTGAGCATGAACGAACAAATAAGAATCGTCAGAACTATTGTCGGGAAACTCCTCGACCGTTTCCATATCAACGCTACCAAGAGGGGCCAAAGGATGTAATATTGCTCTTCAACCCCAAGAGACCACAGATTCAGTAGAGGCTTTAGCTCGGATACTGTATCGAAATAACCACTTTCTCCCCACAAAACCAGATTCGAGACAAATAAGGACCCACCCAGAATGTGTTTCCCCATGCTGTTGAATTCATCCGGCAGCAGTACGAAATATCCGATGACAAAAGAGGTAGTCAGTACCACTATCAACGCCGGAAATATCCTTCGAATACGGCGAACATAAAATTCCGCATAAGTAAAACTGCCTGCTTCCAGACTTCTGAAAATGATGTTTGAAATGAGAAAGCCGGAGATCACAAAAAAGATGTCTACGCCAATGAACCCGCCTCTAAAAAAGTCTGGGAAAACATGAAAACCGAGAACGGACAAGATGGCCACCGCTCTCAGGCCGTCTATATCGGGACGATATGTAGGATGAAAAATATGCGTCATTTGTGACTTGTTGGCAATCTCGGAAATTGTGCTAATGACTACCCTCTTGGTGGAGGAAACTCTTGTGGGGCAGGCATGATGCCACCCTATAAAACCCATTCCGGTTACTCGAACCGGACAATTTAAGGAAATCAATAAAGCCGCTTGGTGGGCATTTTGTCAAGCTCATCGACCCGTGTGGCCAAATAGATGACTTTGAATCCATTGACTTCAG
>CAZVOU010000142.1:0-9824 GCA_964628605.1 uncultured Syntrophaceae bacterium | reverse complement strand
CCAACATCGTCTGAAGATTCGAGTATGATGAACGAAATGCCTTTCAGGCTTAATTCCAGTCCACAACAAAGACCGGAGAGACCACCGCCAATAATTATCACATCAGGATCAGGCATCGGAAAAACCTCTTGTTTTAGCAATCTTCCAGAAAAGGGCAGGGCGGTTGTATTGACCTTTTATTCAATAAGGGAAGCTGATTGGCAAATGAAACTGCCTGCCCCTGTCTTGTCAAATTCATATCATGTGATATGTCTAATGTGAGAAAGATACACTTTTTTCAATTTTACTCAACCAGTGACAATAGTAGAGTATAAGTATGAACACAAATAAAAACGGTTTTCCTCCGCTGATTGATTCTCACGCCCACCTTGAACTGGAACCCCTTGTAAACAATTATAAAGATGTGATGAGCCGGGCTCGTAGCGCCGGTTTGGTAGCGGTAGTAACCGTTGGGATCGATATTGATGACGCCAGAAAGGCTTTGGAAATTGCCCATGAATTTGATGACGTGTTCGTCTCGCTGGGTTTTCATCCTCATAATGCAAAACAGGCTAAAGACGCCGACCTTCAGGTCATGGAACAAATGGCCAAGGACCCAAAAGTAGTAGGTTATGGAGAAATAGGATTGGATTTCTTCAGGAATCGTTCTCCGCACGATGTTCAGGTTTCGGTGTTTGAGCAACAAATCGGTATTGCAAAGGCTCTTGAAAAACCCTTGGTAATTCATCTACGGGACGCCTACGACCAAGGTTTGAGTATACTGGAGAAGGCGGCGCCGTTTCCATCGGCAGGGGTCATTCATTGCTTTTCCGGCAATTACAATGACGCCAGGCGCGCCCTGGATCTTGGATTCTACATCTCAATCCCTGGAACCGTCACTTACAAGAAAAATGATCAACTCAGGTCCATTGTCGAAAAACTCCCTGAGAATCGGATTCTTCTGGAGACGGACTGTCCTTTCCTGTCCCCGGAACCCCTGCGCGGAAAAGATAACGAGCCGGCTTATATTCTTCATACAGCTAAAAAAGTGGCCGAGGTCAGGGAAGTCTCCCTGGATGAACTGGGCAGACAGACGACCATGAACGCAATAAAGCTGTTTGGTTTGCCGGTCAGTATCCAGGATCATCCTCAAAAATGTTGACAAGCCTGATTGAGTCTTGTTATTAATATTGGGATTGGTCCCATCGTCTAGCGGCCTAGGACATCGCCCTCTCACGGCGGAGACAGGGGTTCGATTCCCCTTGGGACTACCAAAAAACAGCCGTAAAACCAGCCTGTTACGGTTTTCATTTTCCCCATTCAATTCATCGCCTCAGAATTTGCCCCCGCTTTGCCCCCGTTTTCTAAAATTGTTATTTTAGCAATGTTTCGGGAGTCAGGATTTTTGGAGCATACGACGACACGTTTTTATTAACACCAGGCCGATTTTGAATCGATGGCAACGCCTCATTTCGGCGATGTCAACGAAGATCTTGCATACACGTATCAATTTAGTAAGCATGCTCAAGACTTTAGTTAAAATTGTCTTTGTAATCCAATTGTTGACGCTATATGCTAATGGCGCTAGGGTTTATTGAATCCCACAGAATGTAGTGCTATGGTTCAAACTACATTGGATCTGATAGGTTTGTTGGCTTCATGGAACTAGTTCTTTAAGAGTCCCTTTTTCCGTAGGGTCTCATGATATTGTTCTTTTTTCATCGGACAGTTCAATAAATCCCTCACTTGTTCTAAAGTATCCAGATGCAATTGTTTTCTCATTGCCGCAAGCAGATCATTTCCTATTGAAGACTGCTTCCCTCCATGTGATACACAGGTTGAAACACCCCCAACCTTCTTGCCTTCATAATAGCAATGATAAAAAACATGGTTCTTGGACACATCTCTCACGAACCCCTTTTTTATTAGGCTACCCTCCGCTTTCTTTTTATCAACCGACATCAAGCGACCCTAATAAAATTTTCGGAATAGATTTGTTTTAGTTCCCTAGCATGCTTCAGGAGTTTTTCGTCTGGTAATGATGTGTAATGTTCGTGAAAATAGAGTAACTGTAAAGTAAAGTCATTAATAGCATCAATGGAATTCTTGCCAGTTGCATATATGCTTAATCTGTCATTCTCAGCAAACCAAAGATCTTCTCCTTTCGAAATAAAAATTGTAACAGGTTTTATTGCCCGTAAAAGAATTTCGTCTGACTTAAAGATAAATTTAGGAATACCCGAGTCCTCAGAAATTTCAAACTGAGGTCGTGCGTCGCCCGAAAAAAGAGATGGAAGCCTCTTGTAACCTTTTTTGTCTATATATTCTAAATACTTGTAATGTTCATCGTAATCTTCTTGGAATGCTATTGCTGCCTCACCCATTTTAGATTCCTCCAACCCTGATATATTCGTAGTGATCCTTGGTTATAATTTTATTGAATTGCACCGTTGATATATCATGAGCCTCTTCGAGATAGGTCTCAATATTGTTTACATTTAGGTTGTTTACCCGGGCATAATCCATATCTAGCAAAAAAGCCTCTCTGTTAGAGTTCTTGCCTTCTATCACTTCTGTATGAATGGTGATGATTCCCGATGCCAATGGAAATGAAACATGGTTACTAAACTGTAAGAAATCAGATTCAAAGAAATCTTCGAGGGGCCGAACAAAGTTAAAAAAACGTTTCATAGGGAGTGAAGTATCTTCTCTTAAGAATGGAATGATGTTGATATACCTCAGACCAATTCTATTAAGTTCTTCTAGCCGTACAATCTTATTAAATATGGATATGACTCTCATACATTCTTTCTTGAAAACTTTAAAACCTGGGTATGATTTGGAGGAGTAAGAGAATCTGTTGAGAGCAATCATGACACTGGCAGAGTTATCTTTTCGAGCAAATTGATACGGCTCTAATGCCAAGTGTACCCCATTTCTTGCTGCTGGAACAAATAAATTAGGGTAATCATTTCTAATTTTGCGCTGAATTTCATGGCGCTTGCATTCAATTGTAGTTTCACCAGGAAATCGAATTTCAAAAACGACCTCATGTATCGGAGAATTTGGATGTTTAGAATCTGCAATTATTTTTTGGGGATCATCCATTTATGCGTTCCCTTAATTTAATGTGCCTGCATTAAACACTATTTCAATAATATTTCAATGAAAGAGGTCGCCAAATCTACGATATCATAATAGTCACATGGATATTCGAACAAATCAACATGAAATATGCACTCTAACTTTGACATTTGTCTGACCTTTAGACCTCGCCAAGGTCAATATCTAACCTTGCCGCCGCAGCTTACAGCCCGTAAGAGTTTGCTTCTCTCTCAAAGTCAATGCTGTCTACAGCTTCCAACAAACGAGTGTCCGTAAGGAATCCGTATCCCTCATGTGTCCCACCAGAATGGCCTAAAATAGCCATTCTCACTCCCCTGTCAATTGACATGGCGTTTGTCTTCCATGTGTGCCTCAAATCATGAAACCTCAGATTAGTAAATCCGGAGGCGGCACGGGCTCTTTCCCAAGGCCTTTTGAAGTGGTTACAAATAAAATTTCTGTAATAGCATCGACGTCACAGAGTTTTTCAGTTATGAGTGGGGCGGGAAGATTACAAATCGACCAAATAAATTTGGAAGCCTCTCTGGGATTTTGGTCATGAAGGAACTGCCGAGCCAGCAGCTAGACGAACTCAAATCGGTCATCTTTACATATGTCCTATTGGCTCCTCTATTGTCGGCTCTTTTCGCGGACAAGATTGACAACATTTTCGTCGTTTGTCTGTTTTTTGTGGTGACTGTGGGAACGGCCTTTGTGCATTTAAGGAACCGACTGGTACAACTGGAGGAATCGCTAAAAGACTTGGAACGTAGGTCGGGACTGGAGGATGTGAAGGACGAGAAACTGGAATAATTGCTCCTGTGGCATGGCTTGATAAGGAGTATCAGGAAATCGATACGAGAAATCGACTATTTGAAAAAACGGGGGCAAATTCAGGGCGTTGTCATGGGGCAAGGCTATGAGTTGTAACAGATTGATTTTATATCGTTTTTGGTAGTCCCAAGGGGAATCGAACCCCTGTCTCCGCCGTGAGAGGGCGGCGCTCAGTGACGCAATAACAATAGGTTGGCCCTGTTTTAGCGTTGTTTACAGTGGTTTAAGAATAAATAGGAATAAATAGAAACAAATGTTTTCAAAAAAACCGGGTCGGAAATAGGCGGATTTTGAAGATGAACGTGAAGAAAATTAGCTGCTGTGAGGAAGAGAATGGGCAGATAGGTCACCTCAAGCAAATAATGGGATCTTATGAGCTTATATTCGGGATAGGAAATTCAATTTCCTCAAAAAGTCGAATGATAATGCTCGCTACGACTGATGGAACGTAATTTCGTCCCAGCTTCGGTGTCCAGTGTCTTCCGTGAGCTAACCAATGCCGTAGATTAAGAGCGCCCCTAAAATCGCCAACCTGTGATTTTGCCTTGGCACTCCAAATCTCAAGAATATGTCGATCAAGTTTGATGTTCTTTTGGTTTTCTTCACATTCTTCTTTGAATATCCGCCTGAATTCCTGGCCGATTGTGTCATTTTTTCTGCGTCGTTTTGCCCGATTCATGAAGTCACTGACAAGATCAGCTTCTGCAGCAGCTATAAGAAAAAAGCTCGTACGGTGATCAATTTCATCCTGTTGATCATCGAAAAAATCATGCAGATCACTCAAAGTCATACCGATGAATCTGGGTTCGACCGAGCCTTGCGCGTTAAGCATGTTTTGTTCGATCGCATACTTTTTCTGAACTAGACTATCCCTCGTGAGCTCATAGTGGTCCCAAACATCCTCTAAGGAGACTGGCTTGTAACTACCCGCCATGACTGCTCACTCCATCACTTCATCAAGAACGTTCTGGAACGACGACTTGTTAAACTTCGTGGATTTGAGCTTCGGACCCCGTTGAACAATTGACCATTCCCCGTCCCGAAGGATTATGGTCCTCATGCCTTTGTGACCTTCTACATCGATTCTCCCCCGACCCCCGACAATTAGCGTGCCTTTCGGAACGAAACTGATTCTTTGTCCTCCAATGACAATGGTCAAGACTTTCGCATTGTACTGACCTAGCGGAGGTTCATGCAGGGTTATTTCTGATGGGACAAAGGTGAGTAAAGTTTCCTCTTCCAATGACCCCAACCAGTTTTTAATCTGCCCATATAAGGCCTCGATACTCCCCAGCCATTCTTTTTTTCTTTCTTCCCAATTTATCTGGCCTTGATTACTATCTTCCAGGGACTTGTGCGCCTTTGCCTTAAGAAAATCTGACAGACTATTTTTTCCTGCCACCGTTTCGATCCTCCATTTTCTCACTGATATTCGCTCGTGGATTCTAATTCGATTAATCTTAAACAATCAACTCTGTCCGAGCCAGGAGAGCCCATTAGAAAAGAAATGGTCCCATTAAACTGGGCATTGAAGATATTGATAATACTCCTTAATATCATACATCAAAAAAAGGGAACAGGCATGTCTAAAATACCATATCATAACAGGTTCCCTATTTCTCAAGAAGGGTTTCCACTCCTGTCCAGTCCGGTGGAACTCCATTTACCATGTAGTTGGCGCAACGTTTCAGATAGATTCGGGCAGCCAGATCAGCGGAATTGTTCTCCAACACCTGGTTAAAATGGACGCTGGCTTCCGAAAACTTCTTTCCGTAATATAGCCGGACTCCGTTTTCAAATGCAGGTTTCATATTCTCTTTATGTTCAGCAAGACCGGCAGGATCACCTTCGAAAATTTCATAAACGGTTACGGGATATTCCCTTCCTTTCACCAGCACCTTGTCCATAAAACGATACCTGTATCTATCAGACGCTTCCATCCCAGTGAGAGTCTCTTCGCTCAAACTGATAAAAGATCCGTACATTCTGTTTAGGCCCTCAATTCTTGCGGCAAGGTTCACTGCATCGGCCACCACTGCTCCCTGCATTCGATCTTCACTTCCTATGACACCCAGCATCAGATTGTCGCAGTGCAGTCCTATTCCAATTTCGATGGCTTCAAACCCATCTTTTTCACGTTCCCTGTTATACGAGTTTACTGCCGCTTGCATCATGACAGATGCCTTTACCGCATCATCCGGCGCTCTAGGGAAAAGGGCCATCACGCCGTCTCCATAATATTGATCTATGAATCCATTGCAGTCTTTTATGATTGGGCTCACTCGTCTGAGATAGGCGTTGATGAAGCCGAAAGCTTCTTGGGGGCTCATCTTTTCGAGGAGGGTGGTCCATCTACGTATATCCGCAAACATGACAGTCATTTTTCTGCTAATCTGATCTCCCAAATGGATCTCGAGGATACTTTCCTTCTCAAGTAAATCTATGAATTCTCGTGGAACAAATCGTTCATAGATGTTGTTGAGTGAGGCCAACTCTGCAGTTCGTTGCTTTACCCTTTTTTCCAGCGCTTCGTTGTAAAGGCTCAACTGCTCATTTTTTTCAGCGAGGCTCTTTTCCAGGCGACTAATGGTGACATGCGTTTTTACTCTCACCTGGACTTCCTCGGGTTGAAAGGGCTTGGAGATGTAATCCACAGCCCCGGCTGCGAACCCCTTCAATTTACTGCCGGTATCGTCTAGGGCAGACAGAAAGATGACAGGGATGTCTCGAGTCTTTGGATCAGACTTAAGTCGGGAGCAGACCTCGAACCCGTCCATCCCCGGCATCATGATGTCCAGAAGAATGAGATCGGGCCTGGGATCTGCTAATGCTATTCTTAGAGCCTTCTCCCCATTAATGGCCGCCACAATGGCGTATTGGTCTTTCAATGTTCCCATGAGGATCTGAATGTTTTCCGGGGTATCATCCACGATAAGAACCTTTGATTTTTTGTCAATCTCGACCATCCTGGAGTCTCCTTAATGTCCACGTCAGTGTGAAGTCAGGGCAGCGCTTATGTCTCGAAGAAACATGAGATTAAATTCGATATACCCGAAAGTCATGTAATATTAAATCAGTAGTGCGTCTTGGATCGTTAGTTTAGAAAATCCTTATCTCCAGGACGGAGAAATCGTCCTCAAGGTTTTCAGAGCAACCGACCTGCTGCACATGCTTCCACAAATTGTCCATGGTGGATTTGTCACTAGCAGCTGAATTCTCAAGATAATCCTTTAGGCCCTCAAACCCCCAATAGTCTCCATTTTCATCCATGATCTCGTATACGCCATCGCTAAAGACACAGAGTCTTGTCTCTGGCTTGATTTCAATCTCATCAACCTTAAAATCAGTGGGCCCCAGACCTATAATGAGGTTTTCCGTCGATAGTTCCTTAACTCCTGGCATTTCTCCAGGGGCCTGCTCTATCAGAAGCGCTGCTGGATGTCCCCCACTTGAGTATGTCAGCAGTCGGGACTTTCGGTTATATACTCCGTACCAGATAGTAAAATACATGTCACGGTGACATTCCATGGGAAAAACCTTGTTAAGTCCAGCAAGAACTTGCTCCGGCCTCCTGAAATCTGTATTTGGAAGATTCCCGGAACGTAGAACATTCAGCACAGACACTGAATGAAGAGCTGCCCCCACCCCGTGTCCGCATACATCAAGAAGGTAAATAGCGAACGAATCTTCATCCAGCCAATGATACCCAAGCGCATCCCCACCGAGAGCTGCAGACGGAATGAAGCGCCAGTCCGCCATGATCGGGCCCTCTGTAACCGGCTGAGGCAAGATAGACTTAACGTAATCGGCTGCCTCTCCAAGTTCATTGTTCAGGTTTATCAGTACACTTTCCAGTTTTGCTCGTTGAGTCACTTCTAGGTCCCGTAATCTCTTCAGCTCCAGATGAGCCTTAACTCTCGCTTTGACCACAGGAATGCTGAACGGCTTCGTAATATAGTCAACAGCGCCCAGCTCAAAACCCAAGGTTTCGTCTTCTACCTCTGATTTTGCGGTTACAAAAATGACAGGTATATTTTGCGTTGGCTCCTGGGATTTTAGCCTGCGGCACACCTCATAGCCATCGACTTCCGGCATCATGATATCGAGAAGAATGAGATCCGGCAGTGGTTCGGCCAGTGCTAGTTTAAGGGCCTTCTCGCCGTTGATGGCAGCGACAATGGTGTACTGATCCTTCAACGTTTCCATGAGAACTTGTATGTTTTCGGGAGTATCATCGACGATTAGCAATTTGGGTTTTCGAATCACTTCCACAAACTTCTTCTTTCCTAAAGCTGGAGGTCCAACTTCTGAGCGATAGCCTGCAAACTATTCATGGCGCTGTCTGTATCAAAGCCTTCAACCTGTTTTTCCAGCCGTTGAAAGTCTTCACGAACCGATGAATTGGTAAGATGTTGCTTCAAGGCTTCCAGACGGTCCATGGCCCCAATCAGGTCGCTTTCCAGGAGTTGCGCCATTTCCTGGAGCAGAGGTTTGACTGCTTCAACATCTATCTGAATTCTTGACAAGAATTCAGGGCGGATTGGAGAAGTTACCCTGCTTTGTTCAAACTCTTCTATGCCACCCATGACTATTTTCAGTTGGCGAGCAAACTCTGCCAACAGCTCACCCAGATTGTCACTCTCGTCCCTTATGGCGTTTTCCAAATCGGCCGCAACATGGAAGAGATACTCTGCTCCAAGATTTCCTGAAACACCCTTGACAGTGTGAGCGAGTCTGGTTGCTGTCATTGAATCTCCGGATCGGAGCGCCTCTGTTATCTTTTCTAATACTGTCGCCTGGCCCTCTCGGAATTTTGTAAGGAGTTTTATGTAAAGCTTTTTGTTCCCTCCAACTCTACGCAAACCAGAGACCAGCACAATCCCAGGTATTGCAGACGGTAAGACGTTATCTGTCTCCGTGTCATCATCCATCGAATCGGCTGTGAACACCTCTCGATCAACGGGTTTGAGCCATCTCATCAGAGCGCTCAGTAACCGATCAGGATCGATTGGCTTTGTCACATGATCATTCATGCCGGCTTCAAGACTCTTTTCATAGTCACCGACCATGGCGTGGGCAGTCATGGCAATAATTGGAAGATCTTTGAAGCGTTGATCTTGCCTGATCTTGCGTGTAGCTTCAAATCCTCCCAAGACGGGCATCTGTATGTCCATTAGAACAAGTTCGAAATTTCCCGTTTTAACCATTTCCACGGCTTCTCTCCCATCGTTGGCGATCTCAACGACAAATCCAGCCTGTTCCAGCATTTCTTTGGCCACTTGCTGGTTGATCTCATTGTCCTCTGCAATAAGTACCCTGGCCCCTTGAAGGTTTTTCAGATCGCCGGCTCGATCAACCTTCGGCGACACGATCGTCTTGCCCGATGGGGAATCATTCGTGAAAGCAGCCATGATAGCGTCGAAAAGCACGGATTGTCCCACCGGCTTCAGGAGAAATCCGTCCAAACCGATTTTCCGGGATTTTTGCATGACCTCTTCACGACCATAGGCCGTCACAATAATGATCTTGGGTTTGTGAGGTAGATCTGGATGCTGCTTTATCAGTTCAGAAGCCTTGATTCCGTCCATACCCGGCATTTTCCAGTCCATCACTATGAGCTGATAAGGTTTGGTCTCGGCTTCCCTCTCCAATTCCGCAATTCCCTCTTCAGCAGAGGCTACGACGTTTACCTCAAAGCTCATGGTCTCCAGCAAGGTTTGTAGAATTTCCCTTGATGATGCATTGTCGTCAATCACGAGGACTTTCATTCCCTTGAGTCCTGATGATGGCTGGAGGCTCTTTCTTGAGACCTTTCTGGCCAAACCGAATTTTGCGGTAAAAATGAAGTCGCTTCCCTTCCCGGATTCGCTCTCGACCCAGATTTCTCCTTCCATCATATGGACAAG
>CAZVOU010000141.1:0-5515 GCA_964628605.1 uncultured Syntrophaceae bacterium | reverse complement strand
AACTTCCACACTCTCAAATCTGAACATCTTAAAAATTTGCGCGTTTATTATTTTTGAATCCAGCATAATTTGATTTCTAGCACTGTTTAAGCCCTAAACAGGCGGGTAGAAGAAAGATTTAGGATGCTGGAGAAGGCGCTTCAATCATTCTCTGGCTTCAACAAAAAATCACGTTTTATAAAAAAATCTAAAATCTTCTGAAAAAGTCCAAATTCCAGAAGCTTCCGGCTTGACTTAACTGCCTAAAAAAACTACCAAAACATTTACGGTTCAGTTCAAAATAAAAAAGTTTTACCTAGATTTTTAGATTGTCCTCCGTTGGCACAGGTGACTGTTAAGATCTAGGAGAAGTATCTATATGTGTTTTCTGGTGGGTATTTTATTGTTCATGGGGCGTTCATATTACCAAGAAGAATGTGAGTGGGAAAATGTCAAAATTTGGACCAGGGAGTTACTACGATTATCTCGGATTTTGTATAGCTGAAGATGCTATCAATAGAAACAAGGGTGGTGGTGACCCGGGTGGTAATGGATCCGGTTGCCTCACTGTCCTTGTCATAATAGCCATTATTGGCGGCATAATCTGGAAAATAGGTTCATGAAACCGAGAGGTTAGCATTCTACAGAAATATCTTTGTGTCGGTAGAGATCACAGTCAAGACCGTTTTCAGGAATAACAAAAAAGGGGGTAATTATGGAGGGCTTATTAATAGTAGTTGGAATTATTGGAATAATAGCGCTACTGGTGGCGTGGATTTTGATGCCGTTCTTCATTTTGGGGACTAACAAGAGACTGGAAACTGCAAATTCTCACCTCATTACACAAAATGGGTGGTTGGATACGTTAGTAAACGGCGCAGCGAAAGACTCAAGGAGAGATTTACTGGAAAAGGTTGAGGAGCTAAAACAGATCAACAAAGAGAATTTAGAGATTCAAAAGAAAATACTGGCCATGCTTGAAAAATGACCTTTTGCGGAAGCTGCAACATTTTTTCGGGGGCGTTAAAGCCGTTTAACCCGGAACATGTCTGAACAGGCATCTTTTGGACACGGCTGGAAATGGCGCTTAGAGCTTCTTTTGTTTTCCAGTTTACGTGTGTGGCATGCTATAGTTTACTGACTCGAAATAAAAAACAGGGTAATAAGCGAAAATCTTTTTCAGGCTCGTAGTCAATCATCCTCCCTTAGACGGCTGCCATTATTACTCAAACGTCCACAATCCCTCGACAAAGACATCCTGCCCATAATTACAGGAGCCGATTCAGTCCTTGCAGTTCAGGCTCTGCTGGCCTGCGCCGTAAAACACAGCAGATTGATTGGCGACTTTATGCTCAAGGTTATTGAACCCCGCATAAGAATAATTAATGACATGCTTTCCGACAGGGATTGGGAAAGGTATCTTGATTCCTGTGAGGACGTGGCCCCTCAAGTAAAGGGGTTTTCCGAATCTACCCGAAAGAAATTACGACAGATAGTCTTCAGCATATTGGTGGAATCAAAATATCTAGAGAGCCAGCAGACCAGACGTCTTACTCCCGTGAGAGTAGAACCTGAATTGAAATCTTTCCTGCTTAAACACGACGAGAAATATGTCCTGAAATGTTTGGAGGTCTATGAATGAATGAAGCTTTCAAACAAAGGCTAAACGAAATAGTTCCCTTCGTCTTTTAGCCCCACAAGTACGCAGGTCTATCGTCTTGGTGATTCCATGGATTAGGATTTTCTCTTTGGCCGAAGTAAGCACGGCATGATCGCAAGGAACAAAGCTCACTCCGTCCGACCAGCCTAGCGTCAGCATTCTGAACCCTTTAATATATCTCTTGGCGCAATGGTCATACACTCTGGACAGCAACTCCACTTTGGAAGAGCGACTTCGATCATAGATAGTGGTGTCCAATATCAGTACTTTCTCTTTGTCCGCCGCAGTAAGTGGCTCCAGAAAATCCGTTATGATCATCTGGGACAGGAAACCGATCAGACAACGCCAATTATGCCTGTGAGAACTTAGAAATCGATAAACAGTGTCTTTTTCCATCTGAGTTCTCACCCAAGACCTCTCGGACCACTTTCAGAATGTCTGCTGCAGTAAAGGGTTTTTCGATCGCAGCCCTTGCCCCGGCCGCAATTGTGTCAGCTATGGACCCATCGGCCGTATATCCGCTGATAATAACCACTTTAGCTGACTGATCGATTTCCAAAAGTTTCTTCAGGCATTCCATACCGTCCATCACGGGCATCATCAGATCCAGCAGTATCAAGTCTATCTCATTGTGTTGCGACTGGTAAATCGCCACAGCCTCCGTCCCGTCTGAAGCTAGGATCGCCTTGTAACCTGCCTTAGTCAGCATGTTGCCCATTAATTTACGAACCATCTCTTCATCGTCAACCGCCAGAATGGTTTCAGTTCCTTCTCGAAATTCAACTTTTTCCTCAGATGATCCCTCTAATCTTGTCTCAAACTCCAGGACCGGGAAATATATGCCGAATGTTGTACCTCTTCCGATGATACTCTCACATGTGATGTAACCGTGGTGCTGCTGTACAATCCCATAAACTACTGCAAGCCCGAGACCTGTTCCCCTACCTATGCCCTTGGTCGTGAAGAAAGGCTCAAACATGTGCTCCTGTGTTACAATATCCATTCCGCATCCGGTGTCACAAACTGTCAACAGGACGTAAGTTCCAGCTAGGACCTCAACATGACGGTTTGTAAAAGCTCTTACCAAGGTCACATTGGCTGTCTTCAATGTGAGCTTCCCACCTCCTGGCATAGCGTCCTTCGCATTAACAGCAAGATTCATAAGAATCTGGTCCATGGCAGTGGGGTCGGCATTGATCACCGAGAGATGTTCTTCCAATTCCAGTTCTATGTCTATGTTCTTGGGCATAGTGCGTTCCAGCATTTTACGCAAAGCGGCAATGTGTTGATTCATATCCAAAGGCCGGGGCTTATGGTCACTTTTTCTGCTGAAAATCATAAGTCCACGAACCAGATCTGCCCCACGTTGGGCAGCCTCTTTAATTTTTAGCAAATGTTCCCCGTGGGCGCCCGAATAACCCTTGTCCATTAGAGCTAGGTCTGAAAACCCAAGCACAACTTGTAGGATGTTGTTGAAATCGTGGGCGATGCCACCGGCCAGATTTCCTACCGCTTCCATTTTTTGGGCTTGAATCAACTGCTCTTCGAGACACTTTTTCTGCTGTTCCGCTTTCACACGATCTGTTATGTCCCTGTTACTACCTCTCCTGCCCATCCATTCTCGGTTGTCTTTAAAGACTGGCCGACAGACATGACCAATCCATCGTGTTTCCCCATCACGGCGAATGATTCGGAAATCCGTTTCTCCAATGGCCTCAATCTGGATATTTCTCATGCTAAGGTGGTGGTCCAACATTCGGAGCCGGTCGTCAGGATGGAGAATCCGATTCGCTAAATCCGGGTCATCGAGAAATTCTTGGGCTGAATATCCGGTTATGCGTTCACAGGACGGAGAACAGTACAAGAAGTTCCCATCTGAGTCGATCCAATACTCCCAGTCATGATTAAAATTCGCTACCGTTCGATAGCGTTCTTCACTTTTTCGTAGAGCCTCTACTGTCGCCATTTTCTCAGAAATGTCCGCAATAACTGAGATCGTTCCTTCTGAGGGATTTTCCGGGTTTAAGAGGTTGATTCTGATATTACCATAGAATGAAGCTCCATCTTTCCTTTTGAACTCGGCGTCCGTTTCTGACACGCCTCCCATAACGATGTTATCGTACAATAAACTGTGAATACGCTGGTATTCAGACTCTGAATGGTACATCGTGCCAGTGTGTTGGCCAACATATTCTTGTCCATTATATCCAAACATTCCTTCCCAAGCAGGGTTGGCCCAGATTATTCGGCTTTGCTGAGTTTGGACTATCCCCACCGGAGAAGCCGATAGAATGCTTCTGAGTTTACGTTCACTTTCTCTCAAAGAATTTTCAGCCGTTTTGCGCTTTTCACCCTCTAAAAGAAGCTTTTCAGTAGATAATTGCAATTCCTCCGTGCGAACCAGCACCTTCTCATCGAGTTTCTCATAACTCCGTTTCAATTCTGTAGACATCTGGTTGAAGGCGTCAACCAGATCTCTGATCTCCCGGTTTTTGGGTTCAGCAATCAGTTTCCCAAGCAGTCCGGGATTCTGGGCAATGAGAACCGCTTGGTCCTTTACCGCATTGAGGGGCCCGATGATGAATCGTTTGATCAGGACAAAAAGAGCAACAAATATGACCAATGATAAACCTACCAGTAACGCCGATAGCCTCAAGGAGAAACGATTGGCGTTACCGTAAGCCGCTTCCAATGGTATTCGAATCGAAATTGCCTGGACAACATCTCCCAATTTTCTGTTAAAGCTTTTCTCAGGACCATAAATGTTGACAAGTTCTCCGGGGGCTTGCTGTGGAGTGCTGTGGCAACGTAGACAGGATTCTTCCATGGCTTCGCCCCGGCGAATGACATCTAAAAAGGGCTGTCCTCCAAAGAAACGCACACCGCTTTTCTCAGTCAGTTTTGGATCCGTACTCAAATCATTTATGAACCGCCTTTCATAATCGTCAGCCTCATTTTGCGGAGAGCGAGCGTTGATGGCGCTTTCTTTGTAATAAAAAGGCTCTAAGTTGAAATGATGAAAGTATTTTTCCATCTTCAAAACAGCGTAGGTTGACGACATCCAGTTCGGATCAAAGTAATCCGGAGATTGTAATGGCTCCATGGTTTTGAAAAGACTAGGCTTCAGATCCTTGGTAAAATAGGTGTGTGTGGCGAGGTTTCTGTCCAACATCAAGCGAGCCTTGGATTTGGCCTCGATGAGGGCCTGTTCTCTCATGTTAGCATTAACCAATATGACCGTCGCCAACGCGAAAATGATGAAAGAAACGGTTATTGACAGCGTCAACAAGGTATTAGTTTTAATTCCTGCGGCCATGACATGTCCTCTCTCACGCCGTTAATGAGCCCCAGACAGTTCACTGCTCAAGTCGGCTACGCAGCCAAAAAATAATATGGCAACCAAGTTATCGGAATTAAACGTATTAAGGAAAAAATAGAGCAACCATGTATGTCATGTCATATCCTTCCCAGGATTAGTCCAAAGATGACCAGGCAGAAGCCTCTTTTTTGACACTGTGTTGATATGATTAATTGGGTCATTTGTTCTGCCCTCAAGACG
This sequence comes from uncultured Syntrophaceae bacterium, assembly GCA_964628605.1. Classification (GTDB taxonomy): domain Bacteria; phylum Desulfobacterota; class Desulfomonilia; order Desulfomonilales; family Desulfomonilaceae; genus CAITZA01. The sequence continues at coordinate 317 of CAZVOU010000141.1, read as the reverse complement.
TTGATTTACTCGGGCATTGCGGGGGCTAATGTTCGACAATCGATCCAGTTCTTTGAAACTGACCATCAGCGTTCACTCTTTCGGATCTATAAACCATGAAGAGAGATGGTCCTATCTTCCTGTACCGTCCAGAGAGAATGTTAAGTGATAAGCTGTACTCTTCATGCTGCTACCTGGACTTCGGGTACGGTACTCCAGTAGACCTCATCCGGGGTTCTTGAGTCAAGCCCCTGATGTCTTCTTTCATGGTTGTAGTAATCCAGATAGCCTTTCAACTCTTTTCGTGCTTGCGTCAAGGATTCGTAACCCTTGAGATA
>CAZVOU010000140.1:0-2285 GCA_964628605.1 uncultured Syntrophaceae bacterium | reverse complement strand
CACATGGCTTCAACGCGGTAGCTTTGAGAAATTAGCCAGCAACAGATCTTCGACCCCAAGAATTGAGACTCTCTGCGAATCCTCCACTTGCCGGATCTTCCTGACGAAACCTGTAATTTACGACAACCTTGAGAGGGGGCTGCTTGTCCTTGAACTTTCCGGTGATCTGGTTTCAGAAAAAGTGTTTGAGAGTGATTCCAACGATTCTATAGGAGAATACGGCCTGGCCAATGAGGACGGAGTGGTCATTGTCGGTCCAAAGAAAATCATCGGCAAGAATATTGTCGAAGTGTTTGGCCTGCGAAAAGGAGCTTATTCGCAGGACCAGATAATTAATCCGAAGTCTTTCGATCCGGACTCCAAGTCTGGGGAATCCAATCTGTTTCTGGAAAAAATGGATGGATTGGGCTGGACAACTTTCAACATAGTCCCTGGTTCAGCTTTCAGTCAGGGGCCTTCATTTGCAATCTGGATGACCTGGTTCGTTCTTTTCACACTGAGCGTGATCCTGCTGATTGTACTTGTTTTCAGAAGTCTTAAACTCCGAAACCACATGTTTGAACAGCTCAAGGACGCTCACAACAGGCTCGAAGCCCGTGTCGAGGAGAGGACCTCTGAGCTTGAGTCTGCCAATGCCGAGTTAACATCTGAAATCAGGGAGAGAAAGCAGGCCCAAAAAAAACTGCACCAACAGGCTCAGGTGCTGGCGTCCATCACTGACTCCATAATGATCATTTCAAAAGAGATGAAAATCATTTTTGCCAATGATGCCTCATGCGATATTTTCAGACTGGGGGAAGGGAGTAGCATCTCCAATGACTACTGCTACAGGATCCTGAAAAACGAAGAGCATGTTTGCGACGAATGTCCAGTTATGAATGTCTTGCAGGATGAAAAACCCCACAAGTTTGTAACCAATTACTTTGGCAATGACGGCAAGGAGTTGTGGGTTTATAACCACGCTTTTCCTTATTACGATGATTCGGGAGAGCTGCTCGGGGCAATACTTCTGGTCACGGATTACACATTGCGCAAAGAAATTGAAAAAGCCTTGAAGACGGCCAAGGAGCTTGCTGAAGCGGCGAGCCTTTCCAAGAGCGAGTTCCTGATGCGCATGAGCCATGAAATTCGAACGCCCATGTATGCAATTCTGGGAACTCTCGATCTTGTTCTTGATTCCAGGAACGAACTTCCTTATCGGGACTTACTTGTAAATGCAAAGCTGTCTGCCGAGTCATTACAGGGAATATTGAACGACATTTTAGATTTCTCCAAAATGGAGGCTCACAAGCTCAACATAGAGAATCATGAATTTTCTTTGCGGTCCTTGGTGGAGTCTGTCATGGACTCTTTGTCAATGATAGCCTGTGAGAAAAATGTTGAGCTTGTGACGCATTATTTGTGTGATGTGCCTGATTCGGTGAATGGTGACTCTCTCAGGATAAGGCAGATACTGAACAATCTGGTTGGCAATAGTCTGAAGTTCACCTCTCACGGCGAAATAATGCTCAAAGTTAGCCACGTGGAAGATGAACCCGGGAAAAAGTCTTTTCTCTTTGAGGTTTCTGACTCCGGAATTGGTATAGACAAAGACAAGCTTGACAAGATATTTGATCCGTTCGATCAGGCGGAGGGATTCATAGCCAGGACGTATGGTGGGACCGGGTTGGGACTGGCCATCACAAAATCACTGGTCGAACTGATGGGAGGCGATATTTGGGTAGAGAGTGAAGTAGGTCAGGGCAGTTCGTTCAAGTTCAGAATCCCTCTTGAAAAATCGATGGGAGGATCTGAAACTATTGATGAGTGCCAGATTGTTACGGAAGATGAAAAAATACTTATAGTGGACGACAACCGGAAAAGCGCCGATACGCTCAAACAGAATCTTGAAGGTATCGGTTTTGTGGCTGATGTTGAATCAGATCCCGTAAGAGCCGAAGCTCGCATCTGTAACGGTTCGGTTTCCGGACGCCCATACAGCTACGTGTTCATTGACTATGAAATGCCTGGTCAGGATGGTTTGACCTTGCTACGAAGCATGACGAAATTAGTCGGTATAAAGAAAGTTTTCATGGCTGACCTCTCTCAACTTTTGGCAATCAATGAAGCCAGAACCCTGGGAGCCGAACTTTTCCTGGCCAAACCCTACAAATTGAGAGAGATTCTGGATTTATTCAACACGACTGCCGCCTCTGAGCCAGAGCAACAATCCAGTTTGCACGAACAAATTGACACGATAAAATCTACAGGGTTGATAGAAAGAGCAGCCAGACCAAGAAGAATAC
>CAZVOU010000139.1:0-2629 GCA_964628605.1 uncultured Syntrophaceae bacterium | reverse complement strand
AGTCCGGTCGCATTTAAGACCGCTGTGGTCAACAGACCGACAACGCCCAGGCCAAACACACAAACACGCTCTCCTATTAACGGATGACCGTCCATGACAAGGTTGACCGCAGTCTCCATGTTCGGGAGCATGCAGGCGTCGAGCGTGTCCACGTTATCCGGTATTGATATGGTGTCGTGTGGAGACGCAGTGAAGAGGCTCTCATGCGGGTTGAAGCTGAAAACGCGTTTTCCGATCCACGACTGATCCAGACCGGGACCAACGTCAAGGACCTCACCGACGGTCGAGTAGCCATATTTCAGTGGATAACGGAAATTGTCGGCTAGCGATGATATTGTCTCATCAACGGAACAGTTCCTGGGCCAGCGCCCTCTGTAGACGAGAAGCTCAGTCCCTGAACTGATAGCGGAAACAGTTGTTTTTATTAATAATTTGTTGGGTTGAGGCCATTTCAGATCGTCCTGGCCGACCCGGACATTGTAGGGGGAGACAAATTCAACAAACCGGGACTTCATGTTCGGGCCACCCTTCGATTGCGTTAACCGCGAGCCGCTCCCACAGCCTCGGACAAAACTGAGACGGTGGCCCTGTTTTCCGTCAGGCTACCCCACAGAATGAGGTCTTTTCCCAACCACCTGTGGCCTGGGTTGACCAATCGCAGGAATTGACCGGGCTCCAGATCACCGAGTTCACTAACCGCTCTGAGTCCCCCAACGAGGACCGGAGCGACAGTCAGCACTATAAAATCGGTGAGTCGTTCCATGAGAAAGCTGGTAATTATTCTGGCGCCGCCTTCGACCATGAGGCTGTTTATTCCGAGTTCGCCGAGCTTGTCCAGCATGTCGGAGAGATTAACCTGCCCACGCTCGTTTGACTGTATTTTCAGCACCTGCGCCCCAAGGTTCTCCAATGCGCGCACGCGTCTGTCTTCAGCCTGTTTGCTGGTCACTATTATTGGGTTGCGGGAAGTCTCCTTAAGGAGATTGCAGTCAAGCGGGAGTCTGAGTTTGCTGTCCACAACGACCGGCCTTGGATTCTGTCCGTCAACGAGTCGAACAGTCAGCCGTGGATCATCCGAAAACACCGTGCCGATGCCAACCAGTATAGCGTCGTGTGACGCCCTGAGTTGATGGGTCAGCTTGAGAGAGCGCCTTCCACTAAGAGCCAGAGGCTCACCGGGCCTGGCTGAAATGCAGCCATCCAGGCTCTGAGCGTAACTCAAGGTGACAAATGGACGGCCCTTCAATCTTCTGTGTTCCGGAGCAAACGCTAATAAAGGCTTTATAAAATCCATCTTTGATCTTTGTCGCACCTGCCACGATGATTAATATAAAGTCAGACTGAGCTTTCGATTTCCCAACTGACCAAGGCATAAGCCTTATATACTAACAAAACTTTCCGATGAGCGAAACAAAAAACAGCCTCGGGCCCCCATATCTCTGAAAAAATGCTTCTAACACTAAATTCACCTGTAATCAACATAACATGAGAGCGTTAACCATTTTTTATTCCAAAAAACTGCCGGGTCTCATCGGCATTAGTGACTAGAACAAGCGTGGCTTTCATAAGTTCCCATAAAAAGCGCTGTTCTTTAAAAAAATATCCGCACCCTTCCAAAATGTGTATGAGGCCTCCCCAAAACGCCTCAGCAGAATTTATTTGAAAAGAATCGGGCTAAATAGTAAAATGAAGGATTGACTTAGAATGGCTTGATTCAAAGGGAATGAACAGAAAATTAACAGTGAGCCGGGTTTTCAGGTCGTCTTCCGAGTCCGACACAATAGGATTGGGCTTTAGTATAGGATCAGCGCTTGGCGTTGGGGACATAGTGATCCTGGTCGGGGACATGGGGGCGGGCAAGACGAGACTGGCCAAAGGGATAGTGTCGGCCGCCGCTCAGGTTTCCCAGGATGAGGTGGTCAGCCCGTCATTCAGCCTGATCAACAGCTATGTCGGCAGTCTGACGGTGGATCATGCCGATTTATACCGTCTGTCAGGCTCGCAACCCGATGAATTGGGCATTTACGATAATCTTGAGGAGGCCGCAGTCATAATAGAATGGGGAACACCCAGGGAAACCTTTGATGACTGGGAGCTTCAGATTGCCATAGTGACCGGAGATGACGAACATTCTAGATCAATTGAACTGACCTGCGCGTCCGATGGATCATGGGATAAAAGGCTTTCCGGAATCCTGACCGATCTGGAAAGATTTTACAGGTAATGTCGGCAATGGGAACGTCCTAGAGACGTCTTTTGAACATATTTGAATGAAGCACGGAGAAAACTGATGCCGCTGATTGTCCAGAAATACGGAGGAACATCCGTAGGGGATTTGGGACGTATTGCAAATGTAGCCCGCAGGGTGGCCTCTTACAAGGACAAGGGGGCCGACCTGGTAGTGGTGGTGTCGGCGATGGCCGGAGAAACCGACAGGCTCATAAACCTCGCCAAACAAATATCTCCCACTCCAAATGAACGTGAACTTGATGTTCTTGTTTCCACAGGAGAACAGGTCACCATATCGTTGCTCGCCATGACGCTTGAGTCCATGGGTTACAAGGCAAAGTCGTATTGCGGGTGGCAGATTCCCTTGAAGACGGACAGCGCTTTCGGCTCGGCCAGGGTG
>CAZVOU010000138.1:0-2660 GCA_964628605.1 uncultured Syntrophaceae bacterium | reverse complement strand
AAACTGGAACCATGAAGTCTCAGGGAATGGTAGCCCTAGCCAAGCAATGCGCTGAGGCTGGGAGGAAGGTATATTATTTAGACACTGAGAATAATATATCGCCATCTGATGTCGAGATGTTGAGAAATCTGGGAGTAAATTATCATTATACCCCGGTTCTCAAGGAGATTGACGAAATCTTCGACAAGAACATACCAGCAATCAAGGCCGATGTCATTATTGTGGACAGCGTTGGTATGCCAGTGTTGAGGAAGTTCTCGGCGATGAGCGCCCACGATAGAGGGAGCGCGCTTCTGGACATAATCAAGTGGTTGGGAGTATTGAAGGAGTGGACCTATCTCAACAAGTCCATAGCTTTCGTCACAAACCAGCCACAATCAGAGTTTGGCAAGTCCTCGTCCCAGGAAAAAGGCGATCATCGCATGCCATTTGGGGATAAGAGCAATTTTATTCCAGGAGCACTATTATTGTCCAAAAAGTCATTGGATTCCCCGCAGGGTTCCAAAGCAGCGTTCCAAGTTTTTAGACTTCGAAGCCATGCCTGGGGAGAAAAGATATTCGAGGTAACCGTTGACAAGAACGGGCCTGCAATAAAGTTGGTGATATGATGAAGAAGAACGGAAAGAAGGTAAAAAAGGCTCCCGTTAAGAAGGAGCCTGTCAAAAAAGTAAAGACCGAGACGAAGAAGATTGAAGGGACCGAGAAAAGAAATTTCATTCTCCTGAGTTGGGACGGCTATGAAATCGGCAAGTACACGGGCCGGGCACCTCGTCAGGCAGCTCTAAAGGCTGCAAATCGGGGGGTAGTTGATATCCTTCTTCGTGAGGCCGGAAAGAGAAAGGTCATAGTGCGCAAGAAAGAAAAGACAACTTACGTAAAGATCCACTATTTCAAGGGTGGGCGGGTTACTAGACCCAAGACAAAGTCTGATCCAGAGTGGATGAATGATCCCGTCTCAACTCCAACTGCTGTTAAGATGGGAAGTGTTTGGGTCCCGTTGCATGAGACTGCATTGAAGCTGGCTATAACGGGGACTAAATAATGAAAATAACAACCATAGTTGCTGGTCCGAAGCCTCTCAAGCTTCTTTCTTCGGGTGAAACCAAAAAGACGTTCGAGGTCAAGTGCCAGGGTCTCTATGAAAATGGTCTTGGGAGATACAAGGCCACGTTAACCATCACCGGACCCGACGAGGAGCTGGCTGAAGAACTCCTGGACACTTTGGACCTGGGAGAAGAGTTCGAGTTGAAGTGTTTACCCCCGAAGAAGGGGTAAACTTTTTTCCAATATTTCTGCAACTTAGACCAATTTCTTGAATACAACCCTCCTGAGGCCTATGTTATTGCCATCCCCGTGATTATTTGCACATTTTATTGCGTAATATTTATATGCCACATCATTTGTTAATTCGATTGTGCGCCATATGGCCCCGTCGTAGCCTTCTGTATGCTGAGTCATAGCAGATATATTGGCTGTGATATCAGTCCAATCAGTATTGTCAGCATAGGTCAAATTTGCAAATGCAGTCGCACTATTTGATCCCTGTATTGTAAAGTCCTTGACACCGGCATCTGTTTCGTAGCCATCGTGATGCGTATTGCAGTATTCGATTCTTTTAATCACCTGTGCTGACGCAAATTCAACATGGAATCTCTGAGATCCGGTATGTCCATTTTCCGTGAGCCAACTATTTAGATAACGTCCTCCGCTGAGTGACAATGCTGGATCGACCGCTCTGAAACCTTCAAACTCAAACCAACGATTTGTAGTTTTTATGTAGGTTTCATTATACGCAGGTGGATATACTGCCTCATACTCAGGTGGTGTCACAATGGTGTAGTTGATGGTTTCAGTGTCATCTCCAAAGGGATTGTTATTGTTATCCCTAACTTTCACGCTGACAGTGTGCGCAGCAATATCACCAGCATCTGTTTCCCATGCCCAGCTATTGCTTCCGAACCCGGTCTGCGCGACCCCGTCAACATAAAACTGATATTGAAGAGCATCGCCTTCAGGATCTGAGCCAGTGGCAGTGAAGGTAATTGTTGCGCCTGCTGGTTGTGGGCTGGCTAAATTTGGTGTTAAACTGGTTACAGTTGGGGGTAAGTTATCCACCGAAAGAATCTGGAACTCCAATCGCCTGATACCGATGTAATGTGCATTGCCGTGATTATTTGCACATTTTATTGCGTAATATTTATATGCGGTATCATTTGTAAGGTTGATGGTATTCCAGATCACTCCATCGTAGCCTTCTGTATGCTGAACCATGGTCGAAACGTCGGTGGCGATGGTTGTCCAATTGGTATCATCAGCATATGTGAGATTCGCAAAGGCAGCGGCATTGTTGGTTCCCTGGATGATGAAATCCTTTACGCCAACATTTGTTTCGTAACCGTCATGATGTGAATTGCAGTATATAATTCTTTTCACAACTCTGGCGCTAGTAAATTCTACGTGAAGCCTTTGGGAACCTATGTATCCATCATTGGTAAGCCAACTATTTGGATAACGTCCTCCGCTGAGTGACAATGCTGGATCGACCGCTCTGAAACCTTCCATCTCAAACCAACGATTTGTAGTTTTTATGTAGGTTTCATTATACGCAGGTGGATATACTGCCTCATACTCAGGTGGTGTCACAATGGTGTAGTTGATGG
>CAZVOU010000137.1:0-2441 GCA_964628605.1 uncultured Syntrophaceae bacterium | reverse complement strand
TCTGTCTCTATGAGCCGACCGCTTCCAGTTCAGTTTCAGGATTTTTCGATCAGTCGTCGGAATCTGTCGAAGAGGTATTGTGAATCATGAGGCCCAGGGGACGCCTCTGGGTGGTACTGTATTGAGAAGACGGGATATTTTCTGTGAGCCATGCCCTCGACGGTTTGGTCGTTCAAGTTTATGTGTGTGATTTCTACCTCTGATTCCACGGATGCCGGTTCTACTGCAAAGTTGTGGTTTTGTGAGGTTATCTCCACTTGGCCGGTGTCAAGTCTCCTGACAGGGTGATTGGCTCCGTGATGACCGAAGTTAAGTTTGTATGTTTTTCCGCCTAATGCCAGCCCAAGTATCTGATGGCCCAGGCATATGCCAAATACCGGTTTTTTGCCAATCAGTGATCGAACGGTTTCAATCGTGTAAGGAACGGATTCAGGGTCTCCAGGTCCATTGGATATGAAAATTCCATCCGGATTGAATCCCATTATTTGATCGGTGGTGGCGGATGCGGGAAACACCCTGACTTGCGCTGCGGCGTCTACCAGAAGTCGTAAAATGTTCTGTTTGATGCCGCAGTCTATTACCGCCACCCTGTAATCGCTCTTCGACTCAGCGGGAGCGCCATTCCAGCGCCAGGTTCCCTCTGTCCAGTCATAAGGCTCTGAACACGACACATCCATAACGAGATCGAAGCCCTCGATGTCGGGGTAGGTTGCCACTTTCTTGCGCAGACTTCGCACGTCGTGGTCCTCTGTCGAGATGATACCCTTCTTGGCGCCTGTTTCTCGGATGTTACGAGTAAGTTTTCTTGTGTCGATTCCCTGAATACCGATGATCCCATTTTTCTTGAGAAATTCATCCAGGTCGTCAGCTTTGCGCCAATTGCTCGGGCGAGCGCAGTATTCCCTGACTATGAAGCCTGACAAAAAGGGTTTCACTGACTCATTATCCTCGAAATTAACTCCGGTGTTCCCTATATGCGGGTAAGTCATTGTGACTATCTGGCCTCTGTAGGACGGATCCGTCAGTATCTCCTGATAGCCTGTCATGGCGGTATTGAAAACTACCTCACCAACCTTCTCGCCGCTAGCCCCCAGAGATTCCCCTTCAAAAGTTGCGCCGTCCGACAAAACTAGAGTCGCTTTCATCTTGAAACCCTTATTCAAAAATCCGATTCCGGCTGAGGCAAAAATCGCCACGCCTGTGTTTTATCATTCAAGAAAAACTATTTCATGAACTCCTGAAGCCTCTTCATGCCGTCTTCAATCTTTGAATTGGGCGAGGTCATGGAAATTCGGAAAAAAGCCTCTCCACTGGGGCCGTATCCCACACCCGGAGTAACAACCAGTCCCTGTTTTTCGAGCAAGTCAGCGCAAAATTCTACAGAGGACGGATATTTTTCTGGTATATGAACCCAGAAGTAGTAACTGGCCCGGGGCAACTGATACCTGAAGCCGATTTTGTCCAAGGCTGACGCTATGATTTCACGCCTTACCCTGAAGATTTCCGTGCGCTCCTGATTGAACTTCTTAGCCTCAGGATGGTTTAACGCTCGTGAAGCCGCTCTCTGGATGGCCATGAAAACTCCCGAGTCGAAGTTGGATTTCAAAGTCAAAAAAGCCTGGATCAGCTCCTTTCCTCCAACGACGAAACCTACCCTCCAGCCCGTCATGTTGAAGGTCTTGGAGAATGAGTGCATTTCTATGGACCGTTCTTTAGCGCCCTTGATGTCCATTATGCTTATCGGTCTGTCTTCCGGTTCAAAATAGACTTCCGAATACGCGTTGTCCGCCAGAACGACCAGGTCATGCTTGCTGGCAAAGGCAATCAGTCGTTCAAAAAAGTCTTGGTTGGCCACCGCAGCCGTAGGATTATTAGGATAATTCACAAAAAATATGTTGGCGTTGTTCGCAACATCCGAGGGGATGGCATCCAGATTGGGAAGGAAGCCCTGCTCCTCAATGAGAGGAACCCTGACAACCTTGCCCCCTGTAAACCCAACCGCCGCCTCGTAAACCGGATAGCCGGGATCTGTAACCAAAGCGGTGTCACCTGGGTCCAGGAAAGCGAACGGGAGATGTGAAACAGCGTCCTTGCCGCCGATTGTCGCCATAATCTCGCTTGCAGGATCAAGAGTGGTTCCAAACCTTTTCTCAAACCATTGGGCGACATTCTGACAAAAGTCGGACTCACCCTTGTAGCTCGGATATTGATGATTCCGTGGATCACGCATCTCTTCATCCATCAAATCAAGAACAAAACCAGGGGTTGGCAAGTCAGGATCACCAATCGCTAGTGATATGACATCCATGCCCTTTGCCTGCGCAGCTTTACGTTTCTCATCTATAAGGTGAAACAGATATGGTGGCGTGTCGGTCACACGTTTGGATAGCTTCATCATCTCCTCCGAGTCGTCTTTAGTTTCATGTTACTGGGCCACAGTT
>CAZVOU010000136.1:0-22775 GCA_964628605.1 uncultured Syntrophaceae bacterium | reverse complement strand
CTGTAAAAGTGATGGGCCATGGTGTATTCAGTTCCCAGTAGAGCCAGTCTTTTGAATCCCTTTGCCTTTATTTTTTTGCCGGTGGAGTCTGCAATGTGAAGGACAGGCAGCGACACAGCGGCTTCAATAAGGTGGGCTGTTGAATTCATAGTGTTTGACGCTATAACTATGAATTTGGCGCCACCACTCTTTAGCCTGCGAGCGGAATCGATCATGACTTCAACCAACTGCTTCCAGTTGGCGCGTTCACCAAGTCTCTCCTGTTCCGAAAAAGGTCCGAACGCTATGGAATACATTAGAATTTCCGCTGAATTCAATCCCCCCAAGCGTTCCCTTACCATTTCGTTCATAAGACGGTAGTATTCCATCGAGGACAGCCAGCTTATCCCGCCAATGATTCCTATGGTCTTCATCTGAGCCTCGCAGAGTGAATTAAGATTGAGCGTCTCTTTTTATTTTAGAAGAACCTACCTGAGGACAATAATCCCGTTTAAGCCGTCTTCGTGTTTGCAGCCTGTTCCAGGCCCAGTTCCTTAATAGACTCCTCACGCATTAGGAATTTCTGTATTTTTCCCGAGACCGTCATCGGAAATTCATCAACGAACTTAACATAACGCGGGATCTTATAATGGGCAATCTTACCTTTGCAAAAGGCCTTAAACTCCTCAACAGTAGTGATTGAGCCAGGCTTTCGCTTAACCCAAACCATTATTTCCTCGCCGTATTTCACATCCGGCACCCCTATCACATGCACATCGGAAATTTCGGGGTGGAGGTGCAGAAATTCTTCAATTTCACGAGGATAAATGTTCTCTCCTCCACGGATGATCATATCCTTGATTCGTCCCACTATTTTTACGTAACCTTCCTCGTCCATTTCCGCCAGGTCACCGGTGTGCATCCATCTGGCTGAGTCTATCGCATCTCGAGTTCCGCTCTCATTATTCCAGTAGCCGGACATTACACTGTAACCCCGTGTGCATAGTTCCCCTGGAATACCCGTGGGAACAACCTTGCCCGTCTCAGGGTCTACAATTTTTATTTCCAAATGAGGATGAGTCACTCCTACAGTGCTCACGCGTTTTTCCAAGGGGGTCTCCGCTGTAGTCTGGGTGCTGACAGGGCTGGTTTCCGTCATGCCATAGCATATGGTCACTTCACTCATGTTCATCAAGGTGTTCACTTTTTTCATGATTTCTATTGGACATGGTGAACCGGCCATGATGCCCGTCCTGAGAGAGGAGAGGTCATATTTTTCAAAATCAGGATGATCCAACTCGGCTATGAACATAGTGGGCACGCCGTATAACGATGTACAACGTTCCTCCTGAACCGTCTGCAGGACAGTCAGAGGCTCAAACCCATCCGAGGGATAAATCATAGTCGCCCCATGCGTTATACAGCCGAGGTTACCCATCACCATTCCAAAACAGTGGTAAAGAGGAACAGGAATGCAAATACGGTCTTTTTCGGTTATTGCCTGACTCTCAGCCACAAAATAACCGTTGTTGAGTATGTTGTGATGAGTAAGAGCTGCGCCCTTCGGAAAGCCCGTGGTTCCACTGGTGTACTGGATGTTTATTACTTCATCAAACTCGATGTTGGCCTGCTTCTCCGCCAGTTTTTCATCTGAGACCTTGTCGGCAAGACTTATTATGTCATTCCATGAATACATCCCCGGCATTTGCCCATCACCTATACGAATCACGGAGCGCAGGTCCGGAGCCTTTGCCGATCTCAGGTCGCCGGGGTTGCAATCATGTAGCTCGGGACAAAGGTCATACATCATTTGAGTATAGTTCGAGGACTTGAACTCGGGAGCTATAACAATCGCTGCGCATCCAGCCTGACGGAGCACATACGCGAGTTCATGCAAACGGTAGGCAGGGTTTATGTTTACAAGAATCAGGCCTATTTTACTGGTAGCAAACTGGGTAGCGCACCATTCATAGTTGTTAGGAGACCAGATACCAATGCGCTCACCTTTTTTCAATCCTGTTGCCAGAAGAGCTTTGGCCAGCTGGTTGACGCGCGACTGCAACTCCGAGTAGCTAAGTCGAATATTCTGATGACGAACGATCAGCGCATCGTTGTCAGGAAATTGCTCAACAGTTTGGTCGAACTTGTCACCAATGGTGATGCCCAACAGTGGTTGTTCGCTAGTCCCGCTGGAGTAGCTGATTTTGTGAATTCTTCCCGGATGTGGCATGGTATCTTCCATTTCTGTTTTTAAAGCGCTCTGGCAATTATCGAGGCTTTTTAACAATTGGTTCTGGCGCGTGGCTCCCCTTCCATAAAAAGGCCAATTACATTGCAGTGGCCCCCAACAATTCACAACAGTCCGGATAAATAACGAATTTCACCGACTATTGCGAATTGAATAGAATACTTAACTTGATGTTAGTTGTCAAATTAAAGACGGCCATGTAAACACCCCCGAGGCCGGCTTCGACTACGAAAATCTTGAATTGACATTTTTGGCTGTACCTGGGGAACTATCCTTAAGATTCAAGAGGTAACCGTTTGACTTAGTTAATCATCGTCTTCTTCAGGTGGATCACCAGGCATCAGATAACGGCGAGTCGCCATAAGAGCGGCAAAGGCAGCAACCCCCAAAGGAACCTCCCAAAATGCGGTCTGAGGCTCCAACACTCTTCTGGCGATGACAAAAGAGAGCAAGTTTACCAACGAGGACGGATTATGAGAAATAAGGGTTCTAACTAGTTCCAGGCCGATTGTGACCATAAGAACCCGCTGCCATATTTCGTGAAGCGATCCGACCGATGACCAATCCAGATCTAGGGATGCCTTCAGTGTAGCCATGAAAAACACTGCTATGCCAATCAATAAGGCCAGCGCTATGATTCGCTCATACCATGCCAACAATGTCCGATTTACTCTGGAAACTTGTTTTGCCCAATCCATGAGTCACCCTAGCCAGGATTTTTCGTCTCTTTTTGTCCGCAGTCGTAAAAAAGGCTAAATTCTGCGGCAGACTTTTTTACTGGTTGCAGATATTTTGCAGTTTCTTCGAAAACATAAGAGTCCGGTTCAGTAATTACAGGATCATCTCTATCAGATGAGGCCCGGGCTCTTCTATGGCTTTTTTTAGTTCTATGGCCAAATCCTCCACGGTGGTCACACAAACCCCTGGAACGCCCATTCCTGAACTGAGTCGCGCCCATTCCAGTGACGGATATTCAAGGCTTGTCAACGTCCTGGAGCATTCCCCCATAGGAAAATGAGATCCCCTCTTCATTTCAAGTCTCAAGATTTCATAAGAACGGTTGGAGCAGATCAATGTGGTTACGTTTAGCCCTTCCCTGGCCTGTGTCCACAAACCCTGAAGCGAATACATGGCGCTACCGTCCGCCTGAAGATTTATAACGGGCCTGTCAGGACACGCCAGCGCTGCTCCCACTGCACATGGAATTCCCTGCCCAATTGATCCACCGGTGACTGAGAGGAGTGTATGCGCTGGAGAATTCATGGAAGCCGCATAATACGCTCCACCGGATGTGACCGCTTCTTCAACTATGATGGCGCCCTCCGGTTGCAGATTTGCAAGAACGCTACAGGCGGACTCAGGCGTAAGGCGACCTGTGAAAGATGATGCGTTGGGGCAAATCGGCGCCGGTTTGGCCTGGACGCCATTTTTATTTTTCCCTGTTCCTCGTAACACATCAGCCAGGGCCTCCAACGCCGACTCTACATCCTGGCGCTCAACTGCGAGCTTCAGAATTCTATGGTTATCTCCCAGAAATCGGCTATGCCCGTTTTTGTATCCAAAAGTGGCGACCGGATCTTTGGCGCCAGCCATGATCACCTGTTCAAAACGGGAAAGTCTGGCTGTGGCCTGCTCCGGAAAATACGGAACTCTCTCCAGAAACGGAAGTCCCGGCCCTCTCTCCATGCGGCTAATGAAAGACTCTGCCATTATTTCACAACCGGTGGCTTCTCGTATGACTGCGGCCGCTTTTAGCCCGCGTTCTCGCAATGCCTTGCCACCAAGTAGAACCAGAGATGGGCTACCATTGACAAGCATCTTTGCAGCCTCTTCGACGAGCGAGCTTTCCGGCGGATCAAAACGAAAAACCGGTCTTGTAAGAACTGATGGCTCACATTCATTCCACTGGCAGTCTTGGGGAACTATGAGGACCGCGCCCTGCCCTTCAATGGCAGCCTCCAGTGCGTCAATGGTATCCTGAGCGACCATTTGAGATGACCAGGAAGTCCTCACCCATGAAGATACGGGTATGGCCACCCCAAAAATGTCTGTAGCTTCGATAGAGTCGTGTTGCCGATGCCAGGTGGCCAGTTCTCCAACTACGGTGAACATGGGGGTTCCGGCTCGTCTGGCATTGTGCAGATTGGAGACCCCATTGGCCAGACCAAGTCCCAAGTGAAGCAATGACATTGCAGGCTTGTCCAGCATTCTTCCATAACCATCGGCTGCCCCCGTGCAAACCCCTTCATAGAGAGTGGCTATCGGTCTGATTCCGGGCTTTGAGTCCAATGCAAGTACCAGGTTTAGTTCGGATGTCCCAAAATTTGTGAAACAAACATCCACCCCTGAAAACAAGGCAGCGCTAACTAGCGATTCCGCTCCGTTCATTGTTTCCCTCGAACTTTTAAATTTGCAGCTGATTTTTTTTCTCATTTTCTCATTGCCGTCAATTCATCGCCAGAATATCAAAACAACACCATTTCTAAGCCTGTACTGTTATCATGCCAAGTGTTTTCATACAAGGCGCCCTTCCCGGAGACAAACATTTTCCAGAATCATAATGACACTTTGCTCGACTATGAAGCAATCTTCCTGGTGGTTGACATGCTGCAACCCTCAGACTAGATTATTATCAATGAGCGCATGCG
Source organism: uncultured Syntrophaceae bacterium (assembly GCA_964628605.1). GTDB lineage: Bacteria > Desulfobacterota > Desulfomonilia > Desulfomonilales > Desulfomonilaceae > CAITZA01. The sequence goes on along the minus strand of CAZVOU010000136.1, from coordinate 17,900 downwards.
GTTTAAGTGCTACATTCACCGTATATTCATCCACGAGGATTGCCTAAGTTTCAATTTTAAATCAGATGTAAAGACGGAGGCAATTGAACGACTAATGAATTCAGCATGGAGATTCCTTGGTTTTCGATGGTGGCTGGTCCATTTCCTGGGATTCAGCCTCATTTATAGCGCCGGCAGGCTGTGTCGTATCTGGCTGGGAGGTGTCTGAAATGCTAAAACATATCATGTTTCCTGCAACCGGGTGGTTCATACTTCATACTTTGGCGGTGGTAATAGTCTTTTTGATCGGTTTTTCAGTAAGATTTGGTTACGGCTGATGATGAATCCCGAACGCACTCAACTGTGGCTGGCTCAGGTTGTCATGGCGCTTGGAGCTGTGATGACCCATTACATAATGCACCCACCTCATCATGGAGTAACCTACTTCTGGGGAACCTTTTTTCCAGCCATCGACCTTATCCTGGTCAGCGCTCTTTTCCTGTCCAGAAAAACCGCCGTTTGGGGGCTTTTGCTGAATAGTTTTCTTGCATTCTTTGGAATCATTATGATGACCGACCTGATAGTTGTAGGCGCAATCAAGGGCTGGATCAAGACTGACTTTTGGGACAATCCTCTGCGGTGGCTCATGGAGTCAATGTTTCCAAATGTGATGATGGCATTGGCCGATTTTCTGATCGGATTGGTTTTGTACAAGCTGACGATAAATGATCGCAGCCAAGGAAAGCAGCATGAGTTGTCCAAATGAAAAGTCGATGGTTTTTTTGAATTTGCATAATTCCTTTTACAAAATGCTTTGAGTTGACTAATATGCGCTTTTATGGCTATTGATTTACGCTGATATTGCAGCTCTGATTGAAACAGGTCAGCAAGATTTTGATAATTATGGGTTTGTGAAATCGTAGATGGTTGGGCAGTGAAGTCTAATGACTTCATTATTTTTGTTGGTGTCGATAAAACTGAGAAAAATTTTTGTATTCAGATCTTTTTGATAGGGGGAGACTACTGTTTGAGTGTCAATTGTTAATACGATGACAACTGCCAACATGTGCTCGTGTTGCGGAACATTCTTGTAAAAACCACTAGTTGAATATCTTGAGGGGGGAATATAATGTCATATTCAGCGGAAATCAACCGAGATAATCCTTCTTGCTTTCTTTTCCTGTTAGATCAGTCCGGATCGATGAGACGGCCAATAGGCAATCTAACGCCGCCCATGTCCAAGGCTCAGATGGTGGCGGATGTCATTAACAAGCTTCTGCAAAATCTCGTCATCAAGTGCGCTCGTACGGAGGGTGTCAGAGACTATTTTCACATTGGTGTGGTCGGTTATTCCAGCGCACATGTAAAATCTGTCCTTCCAAAGGATTTTTCCAATAGAACGCTGATTCCTATCAGTGAACTTGCAGAATTTCCTTTGCGAATTGATCACAGGAAAACAAAAATCAGTGATGGCGCCGGTGGACTGGTAGAGCAGGAGAAACGTTTTCCTGTATGGTTGGACCCTTACTGTTGCGGGGCTACTCCCATGTGTGAGGCTATCCGGACGGCCAAGGACTTTTTGGACAACTGGTTGAATGACCATTACCAATCTTTCCCTCCGACAGTGATTAACATTTCGGACGGCGAAGCCACTGATGGTAATCCCCAGGAACCGGCCGATCAGTTGAAGGCCCTGAAGAATTCGGACGGAAACGTCTTATTATACAACATTCACGTATCAGACACTGCGGCTTCCCCCATAGAGTTTCCAGATAATGACAAGGAGCTTCCGGACACATACTCAAAAATGCTCTTTGGGATGTCGAGTATTCTACCTGAGAACATTCGAATATGCGCTGAAAGGGAGGACTACAGGGTTTCAGAAAACACCAGAGGCTTTACTTTTAATGCGGACGCAGTTGCCTTGGTTCGGTTTCTGGATATAGGAACTCGCCCGAGTAACATGAGATGAGACTGGAATACTCTGTGTTCAGCGCTCACAAATCAGACCTGGCGCCTGAAACTTTTGAGGATTCATATTTTCCAATTGAAGATTTTTCATCATCCATGCTGGTTCCGGCAAAGTTTGCTGTGGCTGATGGGGCAAGCGAAGCTTTGCTTAGCGGTAAATTTGCGGACATAGCCGTTCATTCATTTGGAGTTTCTGACCATTCAGAGCTTGATTTTCAAACCTTGCTGAAACTCATTCATGGGACATGGGAGAAATGGAAACTCGAAGAATACTTGCCCTCCAGGCAGAGAGAAGGTCGTCCAATCAAGTGGTACGAAGAACAAGGATTGGCCGACGGAGCCTTTTGTGCGTTTCTGGGGCTCATTTTTCTATCTCCTGTTAATTTGGCGAGTGGCTTCTGGAACGCTGTAGCAATTGGAGACTCATGTTTGTTTCAGGTCAGAGATGGAAAACTGCTGAGAAGTTTCCCATTGAGGGAAAGTTCGAGTTTTGACTCCCGTCCGTTCCTGATTTCTTCGAACCCCATCAAAAACGAGAATGTTTTAGAGCGAGTCCGGAAAATATTCGGGACTTGGGTCAGAAATGACATCATATTCTTAATGACCGACGCTCTGGCGCTCTGGTTCATTAAACAGCATGAAGCAGGGAACAGGCCATGGGAGATTCTCTCTCTTTTTGGACCGAAGACTCCGAAATCTGCTTTCTACGATTTTGTCCGTGACCTGAGGAGTTCTGCCCTGATAAGGAATGATGATACCACCCTCATGAAGTTAGCTTTGCTGTGACAGGGGGAGAGAAGTCCATGGCCTGGCCCTCACTGCTGGACTACCAGCAAGCAGTTCTCAATCCGTCAATGTGCTTCAAAGACCCACAACTGCGGAATGCCAATCCTAAGCTCAACAAGTTGGGCCTGGCTTTGCCCATAAGCGGAGGGAACGCCAGCGTTTACCAGTTTGAGTCCAATGGCAGCAATCTTGCGGTCAAGTGTTTTTCAAACAAACTGCCAAACCAGGAAAAGCGTTACAAGGCAATATCTGACAGGCTGAAAATCCTCAAACTTCCCTTCATGGTCGATTTTGAATTCCTAAACGAGGGAATCAGGGTTGAAAACAATTATTATCCAATACTCAAGATGGACTGGATCGATGGAGATACGTTAGATGTGCACATAGAAAAAAACAAAGAATCGAAAGCCGGTCTGTGGTCACTGGTTAGACAGTTCCTGGAACTTTCCCAAAAAATAAGATCGTCGGGAATTGCCCACGGAGACCTTCAGCATGGAAACATCCTCGTCTCCACTGGTGGCATCAGACTGATAGATTACGATGGTCTATTTGTTCCAGCCATAGCCGGTCTGGGTTCATGCGAATTAGGGCTCAGAAACTACCAACATCCGCTACGCTGCAGCATGGATTATTTTGGCCCCTTTGTTGACGACTTCTCGTTATGGCTTATTTACACATCCCTGTTGTGTGTCGCTGACAGACCACCAATCTGGGACATGCTCAAAAAAGAACAAGCTCTCATTCTGAGTGAGCAAGACCTGAAAGATCCATTAAATTCAGAGACTTTTAAGGTAATGTTTGAAGCCGGAGATTCGGGAGTCAAATCCTTAGTAAGTTTTCTTGTGCAAATTTGTCTGCAGACTTCGCTGAAAAAAATCCCTCGATTCGATCCGGATCTTATTTTGAAAAAGAAGCCTGTAGCTGTTCATAAAAATGGACAGACCCGTCTACGAGAAGAAACCCACTCTACGTCCCTTTCATCGCAATGGCTGGATGACCATCTCTACACCTCGGCGGCCGACGGAAATATCTCCCCGGACCAGTTCGGGAGAAATCGTGCAAAATCGGATTGGATGCAAGACTGGATTGAACGTCATGAAAAGCCAGTCATTCATGCCGATGCGCCGGTCAACGACTTCATTGAATGTATTAACTGCGGTAAAACATTCCAGTCATGGGACGGAATTCCCAGACGGCTTTGCAAGGGATGCGGAGGCCAGTTTGTTGATATGAGCAATCGCCAATCGCAGTCAAAACCATTGGTGGCTAAAGCGGCGCCGGTGACCAGGGGCTCGATCAAGAAGAACAGGAGAATGATCACCGAATCCGGCTTCAAAGTGTCCTCATCATCGCAAATATCAAAACAGAAAATAATGGATTTTATGCGTCAGTCATTAGACGAAGACAATTTTGCCAGACACAAGGCAGACAGCATAAATATAGAATCCCTCTTTGCCAACCGCCCTGAATCATCAAACGAAGCCCGCATTTCTTACAACAAGGCGCTTTTGCTTATAAACAGGGGATCAGGCGCTCCATTTATAAGTAGCGCCGCTGTTGACTTTTTCCGGATGGCGGCAGACGGCGGTATTTCGGAAGCGCAATATCTCATGGGATGTTTATACGCCGAGGGAAAAGTTCTTGTGCGCGATTACCCTAAAGCAATCCTTTATTACAGAGGTTCGTCCGGTCAAGGTAAGCCAGAGGCACAGTGTAACCTGGGATTCATGTTTTTTTGTGGCCTGGGCCTAACAAAGAACCTCCGGGAAGCCATAAAGTATTACTCACTTGCGGCCAATCAGAAACATGCTCTGGCGCAATACAACCTGGCGAACATGTATTTTCTCGGCGTCGGGCTGAAAAGGGACAGTTCAAAAGCTCTGCTGCTCTACCGTAGGGCGGCTGATGACGGCTGCCAGGATGCTCAGAATGTGTTAGGGTTGATATACTTCACCGGTCACATCGTCCCTAGCAACTATTCACTAGCATTACGCCATCTTAAACGGGCGGCGGACGGAGGACACATGTGGGCCCAGTATAATCTTGGGGTTATGTATTCAAGCCTTCCCGGCCTATACCGAAACCGATCTCTAGCGCTTTTTTATTACAGAAGAGCGGCCGACCAAGGTCACGAACAGGCCCGCATGGCCGTTAGACTCCTGGAAAAACATCCGGATTAGTAAACCTCCAGGGGGCACGAAGATGTCTCTCTGTCCGGTGATGGAAAATCTCTTGTTTTTTGTGACAGGAGCCTGTTTTGGTCCCATTCAACCGACAAGTCAGGAGAGGCTTCATTATTTCTTCAAATTCTGAAAAGGGGAGCAAAAAAATTAGTTGATCCTGGAAGAAAAAACCACCGAACATACAAGGATAGAGGCTACAAATCCCACAAAGTCGGCAATCAGACCCGCATGTATCGCATAGCGCATTTTGCTGATGGACACTGCCCCGAAGTAGACTGCAGTGACATAAAGCGTGGTCTCTGAACTACCTATTATAACCGCCCCCAAAAGCGCTTGGTAAGAGTCTGCGCCGTAGTTGGATATGGTCTCCCCCAGAATGCCCAGAGATGCGCTTCCTGAGAGCGGTCTGGCAAGCCCGATGGTTATGATCTCAGGTGTTATTCCGTAGGCCTTGAGTGATTCTGGCAATAGACCCGCAAGGAAATTGATTGCGCCGGATGATCTGAACATCCCGACAGCAACAAGGATGGCCACCAGGTAGGGTATAATCCTGACCGCCGTATCGAACCCTTCCCTGGCGCCCTCTACAAACGCTTCATAGATCGCTACCCCCTTGACGTAACCGTACAACGGTATCCCGGCTATGATCAGAAGAAATAAGGCGCTGGAAATTGATGCAGACAGGTCAGACAATAAAAATCCTCTTGGGTCCCAACCGTTACTGATTGAAGCGAGTCAATCGGGATAACATTCTTGCAACAAAAAAACCTGCCAACGTTGAAGCCGTGGTGGCTAAAAGAGCCGGCAAGGTTATGGATGTCGGATTGCTTGACCCGCCTGCAGCCAGCAGAGCTATCGCCCCGGCGGGGATCAGTTGGAGGCTGGATGTGTTTAGAGCCAGAAACATGCACATCGAGTCCGATGCTACATTTTTGTCTTCATTCAATGACTGAAGATCTTTCATCGCCTTGATGCCTAGGGGCGTCGCCGCATTGCTAAGACCAAGCATGTTGGCCACAAAATTCATGGAAATGCTGCCTATTGCTGGATGTCCCTCTGGAATCTGAGGAAATATGTACCTTAACAAAGGGGATATAAATGAACTGAATTTTTCTAGAAGTCCGCTTTTCTCTGCGATTTTCATCATTCCGAGCCAGAGACACATTATTCCGGTTAACCCCAGAGAAATCTTGAAGGCGTCCGAAGCGCCAGTGGCTACTGCGCTGGCGACCCCATTGAGATTGTTTGACAACAGGCCGACAACTACGGAACCCACTATGAGGAATAACCAGATGGAATTAATCATGAGTAGCGTTTCATTCCTGAGATTGAATCTGATCAGTTGATTAAAATCGCCAATGTTAAAAAGCCTGCTCAGCTATCCTGCTTCTTTTTGGATGGCGAACCTGTGTCGGTTTTCTTTTCTTTGCCGGCGTCACGCTGTTTGGCTTTAGCCAGATTGTCCTTGATAACAGCATTCTCCGGGTCCAGTTTTGAGGCTTTTAACAATGTCTGAAGCTCCTGCTTGTGGTCCCCTTTTTTCCCAAGGTTTACCGCTTGATCATTGTAGGCGGAAGCAAGGTCCGACTTTATGGTTTTGTTGTTTCCAGACAACCCCAGAGCCTTGTTCAACAGTTGAATCTCTTCTTCCGGCTTCCCCTCCTCGCCTTTCTTGAGCGCTTCATTATGGTATACAACAGCTAGATTGGATTGGGCGGACTTGTTTGCCGGATCCATCTTAATAGCCTTCTCCAGCAAATTTTTGGCCTTGGTTGATGATCCGGATTTGAAGTCCTCTACCGCCTGTTTGGTCAAAAGCATGGAAAGATTGCCAAGAGTCGTCTGATTCTTTGGGTCAATCTTAAGAGAATTTTCCAAAATAGAGATACGGTCCTGGGTTTTCAGTTCCGGCGAATTAAGAGCCTGGTTGTTATAGGCCGCTGCAAGGTTCTTTTTGATCAATGCGTCGTTGGGAAGTAATTCTGAAGACTCCTTCATCAACGCAATCTGCTCGTCGAACTTTCCCTGTTTTCCCTTCAATACCGCAAGGTTTGAAATGGCTCGTCCAAGGCTGTCACGGATCACCGGGTCTTTGGATGAATAGCTCTCGGCTTTCCTCAATAATTCTATCTGCTCATCAAAGGCGAGTTCTTTACCTTTCTGAAGAGCAAGGTTGTAATAGACCATGCTCAGATTCTTCTTGATCTTCTGATTTGAAGGATCCATTTCCAAAGCAGCATTCAGCGAATCGATCTCTGACGGACTAACTACACCCTGAGCCTGATTGATGCCCTGGTTATTAAGAAATGCGGCCATCGCCTTTTTGGCGGAAGCATTTTCCGGCTCGAACTCCAGTATTTTCTGAACAAAATAAATTCGATCTTCAATTTTCAATTTTTCACTTTGACCCGCCACAGACTGTAACACAGCGCTTACAAAATTTCCCTTGAGTTCAGAGTCTTTTGGTTCGATCGAAATCGCCTTTTCCATCGATCGTAAACCTTCTAATGGCTTGCCCTCTTTCGCCAGCTTGATGCCCTGGTTGTTGTAAGCAATAGCTAGAACCCTCCGATACTTTTCAACACCCGGATCCAGTCTGACCGCTTCTTCCAGCGCAGGTAGGGCCTCAGAAATGTTATCTCGCGACAACATGTGACTCCCTCTAAAAAAAGCGTTCTCAGCCTTCACAACAGAAGATTGGTCAGCCATTGCGGGATCAACATCCATCGTAAACACGGAAAACAAAAACATCCCTATCAACACAACATTGAGTCCGACAATTTTCAACAGTCTTGATAAGTGATTCATGAATTAGACCGCCTTATATTGAAGTTATAGTCATTACACTCAAAATAATCTTGATTAAGCTAATAACATTCTAATATAGTGTCGTCAATATTATCGATCAATTTATAGTCTTTTCATAGAAAGTTATATAAATTAAATATATTATGGAACTAATTATTCAATATATCATATTGTTATAATGATAATTACTTAACCTATATTGACAAAAAAACTGAGTTAAGTAAAAGGGCTGTTTCAGGAACTTTAATCCAGGGAGGTCGAAATGATCGAGGTCCGAGGATTGACCAAGCACTACGGTCGCCTGGCCGCCGTAAAAGATGTCAGCTTCACGGTTCAGACAGGATCGGTCGTTGGATTTCTGGGACCCAACGGAGCCGGAAAGACAACCACTATGCGTATATTGACATGTTACTCACCTCCGAGTTCCGGTAGTGTAAAAATTCTGGGGATGGACGTTTCGACTGATTCAATGAAAATTCGTGAGAATCTTGGATACCTCCCTGAAAATGTTCCATTATATGATTGGATGAGAGTACGGGGTTACTTGGAGTTTGTTTGCCGGGCAAAGGGTATCCCTTCAGATGATTCAAGAAAAGAGGTTGAGAGAGTATCTAGCGCTGTAGGTCTGAGCGATGTGATGGGAAAGATCGTAAAATGGCTGTCCAAAGGATTTCGCCAGCGTGTGGGATTGGCTCAGGCCCTTATCGGTGATCCTCCCATTATCATTCTGGATGAACCTACCATTGGGCTCGACCCGCGACAGATCAGGGAAATTCGAAGCCTTATAAAGGGTCTCTCAAGGGATAAAACAGTTATTCTCTCGACACACATACTTCCAGAAGTAAGCCAGATTTGCGATCGAGTCATCATAATTAACAAAGGAAGGCTGGTCGTTGAGGATACGCCCTCCAACCTGACTGCCTCGAAAGGTAAGTCGCTTCTATGTAGAGTTACGGCGAATGCGCCGGAAGATGCGCTGAAACAAAAGCTGGGGGCTATTAACGGAGTTTTATCGGTGAGAGACCATCCCCCGGCTACTGAAGGGATAAGCGCCTTGACAGTGGAATCTGCGCCGGGAACCGAAGTCAGGCCGGAAATTGCCCAGAGCATTGTATCTGCAGGCTGGGGGCTTTTGGAACTAAAACCACTGGATTTTAGTCTGGAGGATATATTCATAGACTTGATAACCGAAGAAATGGGGCCATCCGTTGGGGATGAAACCGATGAATCTAGAGAGGTGGCGTGAATGAAGGGCTTCACAGCAATTTTCAGAAAAGAAATGGCCAATTTTTTTGTGTCACCTATTGCCTACTGTGTGATGGCTATTTTTTTGCTCATTTCAGGATTCTTTTTCTGGGCCAATCTTTCTCTGATGAGCCTCGTATCCCTGCAGGCCGCCAGTGATCCGATGATATCACAACGTATCAACCTTACGGATGTGGTCCTCAAGCCTCTTGGCCAAAACATGAGCATTGTGCTGCTCTTCCTGATTCCATTGCTGACAATGAGGCTTTTGTCGGAGGAGAAAAAGACCGGCTCCATCGAGTTGCTGATGACCTATCCGATATCGGATTTCTCGATAGTCATGGGAAAATTTACGGCTGCGTTGGCTGTCTTGATCATCATGCTGTCCGGGACTTTCAGTTATCCTGTCATTCTGTGGAAACTGGGAGGATTTGACACCGGAATTTTACTAACGTCTTATCTGGGCCTGATAATGATGGGCGCTGCTTTCATCGGGCTGGGAATTTTCATTTCGCTGCTTACTGAAAACCAGATAATAGCCGCCACAGTTACTTTCGGATTGGCTCTGCTATTCTGGATCATAAGCTGGACTTCCTCTTTTGTTGGTCCAACCTCCGGCTACATACTCAAACAGATGTCTATACTTGAACGCATGGATTCTTTCCACAAAGGCGCCTTGTCTCTTTCGGATCTGACTTTTTTCATTTTTTTCTCAGCCTTTTTCATTTTCTTGTCTCTCAGATCGCTTGAATCCATGCGCTGGAGGGGATAATTCATGAAAAACTCAGGCAGCATGCATAAAGTTATCCATGGCGGAAGTTCTGTAGTCGGTATCATCATATTTCTGGCCATAATTATTGGGCTTCAATACATTGCCATCAACAATCCCATCAGATGGGACATGACTCATGAAAAACAACATACTCTGTCGCCTCAAAGCCTGAGGATCATGGAGCAATTCAAGGAGAAAAATGAGCCGGTAGAAATACTTGCATTTTATGAATCTAAAGATCAAAAGAAGCGTGTTGATGTATCAGACCTGATTGATCGTTACAGGGATGTGTGGTCAGGATTGAGCTACTCCTTTTATGATCCTGATAAGGATCGTGCTATGGCCCTGCAAAACAAAATTGATTCTTATCCCACAACGGTTGTCAAATCCTTAGGGAAGACAGAAAGAATTTCGAGTGTTGATGAAGAGTCACTAACAAACGCTTTGTTAAAATTGCAGAGAAATGAAACCAAAAAAATATACTTTCTCAAGGGTCATGGAGAGTTGTCTTCAACATCAACTGATCAGACGGGCCTGAGCATAGCACGAGAAAGGATTCTCAAACAGAATTACGTTGTTGATGACCTGCTTTTGCTACAAGCCTCGGAAGTTCCATCTGACGCTGCGGTTCTAATCATCGCCGGCCCAAGGACGGACCTTATGGCGGAGGAGTTGAGGTCGATCGATCGATTCCTGGCTCGGGGGGGGGCCATAATGGTGATGATGAATCCTTTTCAGGGGCAGGACTTTGCTCGAAATCTCTCTCACTATGGTTTTGAACTGAGTGATGACATTGTGGTCGATAGGATGAGTCAGGCCCTCGGCGGCGATTATTTGATGCCCGTAATAACATCCTACGCTCCGTTTCCCATAACCAGGAACTTTGATGTGGCTTCATTTTTTCCACAGGCCCGCTCAGTCAGACAGGTTGTTGATTTGCCGGAGAACATCAGAGCCGTAGAACTGGCTTTCACCAGTCCTGCCTCATGGACTATATCGGAATCTCAACTTATGTCGGGTTCTGCCGAGTTTGATGAAAAAATGGGCCAGAAAGGCCCCATTCCTGTAATGGCCGTTTCAACCATTTCCTCTGGCGACGTCGTTAGCGCTCCGGATCAGACCGCGAAGGAAACAAAAGATCAAACAGGCGATGCTCCCAAACCGGATGACCCTACAAAAGCTGATGACAAGACATCTTCTATTCATGAGAAGACCACTAAAAAATCCAGGGTTGTTGTTTTTGGGAGTTCACAGTTTGCATCCAACAAATTTTTTAAATTGCAGGGAAACGGCGATTTGTTTATGAATACGGTATCATGGCTGGCTGAAGATGAAAATCTCATTTCAATCAGCCCTAGGTCAATCAAGGCTCAACCTGTTGTTTTAACTGCTGATGAGTCAATGATTGCGCTGGTTGTGCCGGTAATATTGACTCCTTTGGTAGTTGTGATCGCGGGTGTTGTTGTCTTTTTCTATCGAAGAAGAACCTCGGCAGCGTGAAAAAAGTCGGTAATTTTTTAATCACCCGAAAAATTTAAATCAAGAGAGCTTCCGGAAATGAAACCATCACGGCTACTCTTATATGCTTTGGTTCTTTTAGCAGTTTCATCGTACATCTTTTTTGTCGAGCATGGTTACAAAGAGCGCAAACATTCTCAAGAAATTCATGATGCGAAATTCTTTGGCCTGGACAAAGAAAATATTATCAAAATGGAAGTCTACGGGCCATCTGGAGTCAGTTTCCAGTTACATAAGCCCGCCTCCGATTGGGTTATTGTGAGTCCCATAAAAAGCAGGGCAGACGAATATGTCGTAAACGCCATGCTCAATGCCCTCTCTGAGGCTTCCCCGGAAAGAATGATTAGTGACAGAGACGTTAAATGGTATGATTACGGATTTGACAAACATACTCTCACCGTGGCCATAGGCACAGACCAAGGGAAAAATTACAAGCTCGTTTTTGGCGCCAAAAATCCGTCGCAATCTTCATATTATGCAAAACTGGATGATAACAACAAACTCTACCTTGTAGCAGACACTTTGAAAAATGCTCTCGATAAAACATTGTTTGATCTCAGGGATAAGACCGTGATGACCTTTGCGCCCTCTGACATAGACAGGTTGGTTATCCAGAAAAAAGGCACAAACAACGAGTTTCTCAGAGAGGGGGTGTCCCAATGGAAGATGGTGGCGCCGGAACAGTTCCGGGTTAAAAATGTGGCTATAAGCACCTTCCTGAGAAAATTATCGCACTTGAACGCTGCACAAATAATAGATAACCCGGGAAATGATCCTGAAAAGTTTGGATTAAAAGTCCCTGATGAAACCATTTTATTGTTCGGAAAAGACTTTCAACAGGTTCTTCACATTGGTTCTCAACTAACGCCCGATGCAGATTCTTCCCTGAAAAGGGGTTATTATGTCAAGGTCGATGGTTCTGACACCGTATTTGTGATTGACGACCCTTCTATTACGGGTTTTAAAATGGATGCGGACGCTCTTGAGGACAAATCCCTACTCAGTTTGAATACCCAGGACGTTAGTAGTATCGAGGTGTTACTGGATGAAAGGAAAGTGAACATCAGAAAATCAGAAGACAAAAAGTGGATTCTGGAGGAGCAAGGGAGTGTTGAATCCGTCAAGGATTGGCAGATAACAGGGATATTGTGGAAATTACGTGACCTTGACTTTGTTTCTTTGACATCCCCCATCCCGAACTCTCTGAATGAACTTGGACTTTCCGATCCGGAGATGGTCATAAACCTGAATCACGGTGATCCATCCAAAGCTAAAACTCTTAGATTTGGCTGGATCAGGAAAACTGAGGCTGACAGTAATGGAAGTCAAACGAATCACCAGTCAACGGAGCCTCAACAAAAGGCAGGCGAAAAAAATTCTCCTATCGACGAAGACATCAACGTTCCAACTGCAGTTAATGTGATAGTGGAACCGTCTTTTTATCCCAACACTCTTTTTCAGGTCGATGGCGTTCTTGTCAAGGGATTGATCGATGATCTCCTTACGTTGATCAACGGTAAACAGTCCGACATGAAAAACGACTCAAACAATTAAGGGCCATTTTCAGAATGCCTGCCTAAACTTGCTTCTTCCAGCAGTGATCTTCTTTTCTATTGTCACGAGGATCCAGTTGCTCAGGCTCTCGACGATGAACGAGATGACTGAATCGCTCTGATACCCACCATTAGGGCTGTAATCGCGGCAGGAGTCATTCCTGAGACCCTCGATGCCTGGCCCAGTGACTTGGGACGAAGTTCGGACAGACGTTCGGTCAATTCTCTGGAGAGTCCGGCAATGACAGGATAGTCAATGTCATCAGGAATCAATGTCTTTTCCAGTTTCTGAAATTGAGCGGCTTCCCGTCTCTGTCTCTCAATGTATCCCTCGTACTTCAGTTCGACCTCCAGCTTGAAAGCCAGATCATTTTCAACCTCTTCATCGAAGCCAAACGCTTTCAGGTCTGCGACAGAAATTTCCGGCCGCCTCAAAAGCCTGGCTGCCGTCACAGTCTCCTTGAGTTCACTTCCGTTTCTGCTGGAAATCAAACTATTGATTCCAGATGATGGTTTGATCCTGGTTTCCTCCAATTTCTGCAGTACAGAAAAAAAGCGTCTTTGTCTCTCCTCAAGCTCGTCCACCAATTCTCTTTTGACGAGGCCGATCTCGTATCCTTTTCTCATGAGACGCTCCGGAGCATTGTCCTCCCTTAACAGAAGACGGTATTCCGCTCTGGATGTAAACATCCTGTAAGGCTCTTCCACTCCCCTGGTGACAAGGTCGTCAATCATCACTCCGATGTAGGCTTCACTCCGGTCCAGAATGAATTCGTCTTTGGAGAGAATCGATCTCGCTGCGTTGATTCCTGCTATCAATCCCTGGGCTGCGGCCTCCTCATAACCGGATGTGCCATTGATTTGCCCCGCCAGGTACAAACCATTGTAGGATTTAGTCTCTAGCGTTAGTTTTAAACAGCCGGGATCAATGTAGTCATATTCAATGGCGTAAGCCGGTCGCACAATCTCGGCATGCTCGAGTCCCGGCACAGATCGCACCAAATCGAGCTGCAACTCAGCTGGTAATGAATTTCCCAATCCCTTCAGGTAAAGCTCGTTTGTTCGGAGACCTTCAGGCTCTGCCACTACAGGATGACGTTCCCTCGAAGGGAATCTCGCTATTTTATCCTCCAGAGAAGGGCAATATCTTGCCGGAGCGCCTGTTATCGCCCCGGAGTATAATGAAGACAGACGGAGGTTTGTTCTAACTATTTCATGGGTCCGTTCGGAGGTATAGCTTCTGAAGCAGGAACGATTGGGCCGATCAATCTCTTTTGTTGAAAAGGAAAACGGTTTAGCCGTCTCATCTCCTTTGTCTTCAAGCATGGCGCTCAAATCAACCGTCGTCCCCTTGACCCTTGGAGGGGTTCCCGTTTTGAAGCGACCCCACGGCAAGGCCATGGACCTCAGAGATTCTGCAAGTTTTTGAGCGGGAAACTCACCGGCACGCCCTGCCCCGTAACAAACAGGACCTTGGTGTATTACTCCAGCCAGAAATGTGCCGGTGGCAAGTATCACAGCATCGGAAAATATCCTGTAGCCGGAGCGCTCAACCACCCCGACGCACCGAGACCCTTCGAGAAGCAGTCCATCCACCATTTCCTGTCTGACAAGAATGCCCGCTTCTGATTCAACTGCGCTTTTCATGGCAATTGAGTAATCGAGGCGGTCGCACTGCATTCTCGAGCCTTGAACCGCCGGGCCTTTGCTGGTACCGAGATTCTTGTACTGGATACAACCGGCGTCGGCCGCTTTACCCATCTGGCCACCCAAGGCGTCAATTTCCTTGACTAAATGCCCCTTGCCCAAACCTCCTATAGATGGGTTGCAGGGCATCAGGCCGATTGAGTCGGCGCTGAGCGTGTAAAGCCATACACTAAGCCCCATTCTGGAAGCTGACAAAGCCGCTTCACATCCGGCATGGCCGGCGCCTACTACTATAAGATTGAGATCACTTATTTTGGGCCGCCTTTGTGTCTTCTTTTTGTGGTTGTTCCATTCTGACCAAGAGGATACGCTGTGTCTTTTCCTTTCCAAAATGCACAAGGGCCTCTGTCTGGTCGAGGGTCAGGTTGTAAATCCCTGTTTCCATTACTATCTCGGTATTCTTGCCGTCTGCAAAAGACCAGGCTGCTCTCTGGTTTTGCCTGTCTACCGAGCCCTTGATCGGCCGGGTGGCCTGGGTGCCGGTGTTATAGTATGTTCCCTTGATTATGCCCTGTTTATCTACTGCCAGCTGTAGCATGGTATTTGAGGTTGTAGCGCCTAGCTGTGTCAAGGCAAAAACACCTAAAGGCATCAATTCCTCGTCCTGAGTGTTTGAGGCCACTGCCGGTGCAGCCAGGGCGCTTGCCTGCTGGTAATAGTCCGTGGCTGAAGCTATAGGGGCGTCGTTGGAGTAAACGTTGTCGCCCTCATAATATATGCCTGAAGAATAGTCGTAGTACTGTGGTGATGACCATGCGGACCCGGCGACCCATCCGGCCAGCGCTCCCCAGGCTGCCGGTCTCCACCAGTGATTCCATGCGTACTGGTAGCGTCCCATATTGTCCCAATACTGATGAGCCAGGTTGGGATGGTCCGCCCACCATTTCGGTGTAAACAGGTTGTCGTAGCGGTCCTTGATGTTATTTCTAACCTGGTTGGCATTCGCATTGTCACGATTTGCAACACGATCAGGACGGCCCTGTTCGGATGGATCTCTCTGGATTCTTTCAGGGCGATCTCCACGACCCGGTTTTTCCATAAGATGTTGAGCCCCAGCGACCCCTAAGGCCCCTACTGCTCCGCCAACTCCAATCTTTCCAATGTCGGACAAACCACTACGACCTTCAGGTGGAAGATTCAGAAACTTTTGAAGATTTTCAGGAGTGGGTTTTGCTTGAACGTCTTTGGGGATGCCCTGTTCCCTCGGCGTTTGCCTCGATGGTCTGGCTTCCGACTTAGGTGATGACCGGCGCTCTCCCTGGCGGTTCTCTAATCCCTGAGGACGCCCTCGTCTTTCTTCCCCACCAAAGTGACCTCTAAATTCCGACCCACCGCCTCTGAATTCAGCTCCCCCGAATCCTCCACCACGACCGCCCCCAAAACCGCCTCTGGAATGAGAAAGGTCAACCGACCAAATGGTAGCCCAAATGAGTGTTAAAAGGATCATGCATATTTTTTTCATGGCGCTCTCCATAAACCCCAGGTAAGTGTTCAGCTCACTTTTTCTTTTGATCAAAATTCCTTACGACGATCGTTTCCTCAAGATTCGGTAGTGGGGCCCCCGCCACTTCTCTCCCTGTCGATTTCCATGCCAGCCTGTCAGGCCCTAACGGACGGTATGTGTTTATTGCCGAAGCTTTTCTACCATCCGCCAAGGTGGAGGACATGTTGACCGCCCAACCGGAGCTTTCCTTTGTCCATACTCCATGACCAACTCCGCCCTCTGAATCGAAAACCCATGACTTCAGTTGCTTGGACAGGGGGTCCCAGCCTATCACCTGGTTACCCTCGAAAGCCACATTGCCGTCAATGTTGATCCTGAAATGACCGGTGATGAAGCTCTTGTTAGGGGCCCATTCAAATTTGGTGTCTATGACATCAGCGCCTTCCAAATCTATCCATTCTCCTAGCAGCCAAGCCAGTTCGGAAAGTTTTTCGTACGCTTCGAATGACGCCAGATGCTTATCGTCCATGTGCAATATTTTCCACTGTTCACTGTCTTTAGAAAATATTGCCGTGTATTCCACATCATTAGATACTTTGTCCGATACCTGGTTTCGGATGACTCCACGCGCCACTGCTTTGGTCGGAGAGATAATCATTATTTTTGGCTCGTTTAAAAACGACGCTTTTACTGATCCATGCTCTTTGAAGAACGAATCGAGCCTTTTTTTGAGAGCATCACGACCTTTTATCTTTTTGCCTCCCGGAGAGCTATACTCAGCGTCACGCGCCCAGAAATTCATTGCCAGTGACGTGTCGTGTTTGTTGAATGCCTCAAAATACTGTTTTAGAGTCTTGTTGACCAGTTCCGTGTCCTGTTTGTTTTCTTGCGCCCAAGACAGACCGGCAAGGAATGCGAGCACGCCTGCCAGAGTCAGTACAGTCAGCATCTTTTTAGACATGGTCGATAGCCTCTCAATTTCCTGTTGGAATCAAATGTGGTTGAAATCCTTGTTCCCTGGAATTTTATACCATAATCAAACAGGATACGTCTCAATTTCAAAAATTCAAAGATGTCAAAAAATTTTAAATTGCTCCAAACAGTTGCTGAAAGGGCATTCCAGAATTTTTTGAATCAAATCTACTTCAGAGATGTTGACTTGACGGGCTAAAATTTGTAATCTAGCTAGATGTGGAGGGCGTAGCTCAGTTGGCAGAGCACAGGGTTGTGGCCCCTGAGGCCGTGGGTTCGAGCCCCATCGCTCTCCCCACTCTTCGGAATACTTTTCTTCACTTCTTGCGCCCATAGCTCAGTTGGATAGAGCGCCGGACTTCGAATCCGTAGGTCGCAGGTTCGAGTCCTGCTGGGCGCGCCAAAGATATCAATGGGTTACGTTGCAAAACGTAACCCTTTTTTGTTTCTTTTGCAAAAAAACTCGATGTAGAAATTACGCATATTTATGCAGTTCATACGCAGGTGGTGTGTCCCAAAATGTGTCCTAAATTTGGCCCCGATTTTCTGTGAGGCAAACTACAAAAATATGCTCTAGTTTCACAGACCCCCGGAAGAAGCCACGGAATGGTTTGATACGCCCCAAGATCTTTTCAAGTATTTTGTAGATCAGAATCATTTCAGCAGTCCTGTATACTCTAAGTCGCCGCTTGTCACCGGGTTTTCCATGAAACAAGTGATCGATGTCCTCAAACAACGCTATGGCACCATATCCCGAGATATTTTGTTGACACACTCAGGTCTCATCTGTATCGCAGACTCAAGGGATAAGCCGACTCAATAGAGAAGAAATACTTTCCAAAAAGTCGGCCTGTCCCAAAACAGGCGGCGGGCGTAAAACAATGCATCCAACCCACCAAGCATCACCCCTGCGTAAAGCTAGAGCATACCGCTGGTTACTTCCTACCGGGATTTACACCCGC
>CAZVOU010000135.1:0-8012 GCA_964628605.1 uncultured Syntrophaceae bacterium | reverse complement strand
GCGGGCCTGGCGGCCCACGGAACCACGGAGGTTCACAGGGTCTACCATCTTGAGAGAGGGTATGAGCGTCTCGAGGAAAAACTACGCTCCCTGGGGGCCGACATATCCAGCGAAAAAGACAAGATGGTTTGATCGCACTCTTTACTGACGTGTGGATTTGTTTTCAGCGTAGCCTATGAGGGAAGAATTTAAATGAGAAGAGCCAAAATAGCACGTAACACATCAGAGACTCAGGTAAATGTAAACCTTTGCCTGGATGGTTCAGGAAAAGCCGACATAAATACAGGAATTGGTTTCTTCGATCACATGCTGGATTTATTTACGAGGCATGGACTCTTCGACCTGGAAATAATAGCCCAGGGTGATTTGCAGGTCGATTTTCACCATACAGTGGAAGATGTGGGCATTTGTATGGGAGATGCCCTCAGGAAAGCCGTAGGGGACAAGCATGGCATACGTCGATACGGCTTCTCGTCAACACCCATGGATGAACTTCTGGCGATAGTCTCGCTGGATCTTTCAGGCAGATCTTTTCTCGCGTTTTCAAATCCTCTTGAAGACAGGAGCGCCGGCAATTTCCCGCTCGACCTGGTGAGGGTTTTTTTTCAGGCATTTTCAGACAGATCGGCCATGACACTGCATGCCAAAGTGGAGTTGGCTCAGAACCCGCATCATGCGGCTGAGGGGTTGTTCAAGGCTTTGGCTCGAGCGTTGAGACAGGCGGTAGAAATTGATCCGCGTGTCCTGGGCGCTCCTTCCACCAAAGGGGTGCTCGAATAAGAGACGCCGGTTGTCTGAATAAAAAGGGAACCATTTGACATGGAGTTGATCCATAAAGTAAAGGCTGGAGAATGATCGTCATCGTTGATTATGGTATGGGTAACCTGCGCAGTGTTCAGAAAGGTTTTGAAAAGGTAGGCGCAAACGCTGTCATTTCCAGGGATCCAAGCCAGATAAAAGACTGTGAAAAACTTGTGCTTCCGGGTGTCGGGGCATTTCCCGAGTGTATGAAGAACCTGGATTCTTTCAAGCTTGTAACCCCCATCCTTGATTTTATAAAAAGTGATCGCCCGTTTCTCGGCATATGTCTCGGTCTTCAGTTACTTTTCGACGAATCTGAGGAATTTGGTCTGCATTCAGGACTTAAGGTAATTCCAGGCAAGGTCAAGGCTTTTGGGAAGGATATGGGCCTAAAGATCCCGCACATGGGATGGAATCAGGTAAAATTTGAAAAGGAAGTCCCGATATTTAAAAATATCCCTGACGGCTCATGGTTCTATTTTGTGCATTCCTACTATGTTGATCCTCTATACCCTCAGGACATTGCCGCGCGGACCAACTACGGAATAGAATTCACATGCGCCGTTTCGCGCTCAAACCTCTACGCCCTCCAGTTCCACCCTGAAAAAAGTCAGGAGAATGGGCTCAGGATATTGGCGAATTTTGCAGAATTGTAGGTTCAAGCGCCATGAGGGGTCTGAAATTTGTAAAGAGTTTTTATGTGTACTTGGCTCTGCTCTTTTTTAATGTTTTACTGATTTTGGTAGTTGTAAACCTCATATTCTCCGCCCTGATCAATCTTGCCGACTCAAGATCGGCTAAAAGCCGTGTTCCAATGGGCAGATTTGCCCTGGATGGAAATTCTCCAGAGCTGAGACCGGTTTATCCACATATGAAAACTGAAGATGTGGAAACCATTTTTAGAGAAAACAGTTCTGTCCCACTGGGGTATCAGCCATTTGTCCAGTTTGCAGAAAAACCGGTTTCGGGAAAATTTGTCAATGTGGACGAATCGGGATTCAGGCCAATTGAAGATCAGTCAAAATGGCCCCCCCAGAGCAGTGATACCAGCATATTCATTTTTGGAGGATCAACCACATTTGGTTCAGGAGTTACGGACAATGAGACAATAGCATCCTTTCTCCAAAAACACCTGAAGGCTGCTGGGCATGAGGGCGTGAGGATATACAATTTTGGCCGTGGACATTACTTCTCAAGCCAGGAAAGAATCCTTTTTCAGCAGTTACTGCTCCAGAATCACATACCATCACTTGCCATTTTCATAGACGGTCTCAACGATTTGAACCACTATTCCGGCGCTCCCGCTTATACAAAGAAACTGACAAAATTCATGGATGACGGAGAAACAGGTCCACTATGGAATCTGATTCTGGATCTCCCCATGAGTCGTTACTTCATGAAAAAACCAAAGGTATCCGAGGCCTCCTCTGTGAAAGACCCTGAGACAATAGCTGCCGATGTAATTCAACGTTACATTGCCAATCAGAAATTGATAGATGTGATTGCAAAGGGATATGGCATCAGAACACTTTTTGTGTGGCAGCCTGTGCCGGTTTTCGAATATGACCAAACTTACAACATTTTTGGAACCTTCAATTACTCCAGAGGCCTTCCTTACCTGAAGCCGGGATATGAAATCATGTCGCGGGAATATGAGTCTGGCGCATTTGGTTCAAATTTTTTGTGGCTTGCCAATGTGCAGAGAGACCTGAAAGAGCCGTTGTACATAGACGGTGTCCATTATAGCGCAAAAATGTCGGAATTGATTGCTTCCCGGATAGCGGACAGGATAATCTCTGAGGGCCTGCTGAAATGATTTGAGCTTCAATCTGACCTTCTGAAGGAAATAATCAGAATACCGAATGGCCTTTTGACCTGCAGAATAACAGGATCGGACCTCATGAAACCTAGCAATGATGAAGTCTCACCAAGCCAAAATATGGAAAATAGCTGGCGTACTACTCCTTTCTCACGGAACATGAGAACCGTTGATGTTTACATCCGAAGGATTTTCTGGGGATTGGGTCTATCTATGGGCGTCGTTGTGGCGTATCTCACCCGGTATTATGTCAATGGGGACGCCATAACGTATTTTGATATGGCGGCGGCGTTCCGGTCGGGGGAGTGGGTGGACGCAGTAAATCTGACTTACTCGCCGGGCTATCCAATTCTTCTAGCTCTGATGGGTTTCATCCTTAAAAACGACAATTATTTGTTACTGGCCAAGGGCCTGAATTTGTTGAGCTTTGTAATTGCAATGTTGGCCTGTGATTTATTTGTTAGACAGGCTTACAAATCACTTCAGGATGAATTCAAAAGGCGGTCATTGCCCGGACCTGTCTTCACTTCAATATGCTACGCAGCATTTCTGCTGAGTTCCATGGGCTGGATCCGTTTACAGGTCGTATCGCCTGATATGATGGTTTTTGCTTTGTTGTTGGTTTGCTCCACTGTGCTGATAAAAATAACCTCTAACCCTGAAAAGTTTTCACTATATGGAGTGTTAGGTCTTATGGCGGGGTTAGGGTATGTTTTCAAGACTTTCTTTTTTCCGTTCTCTGGTCTTTTTTTCTTGATGGCTGTTTGCTGGAACAGAAGAGTCCTTGCGGCCATTTTGCGCCTATCATTTGCATTGGGCGCCATGCTGATCATATCTTCACCGGTCTTGATTACTCAATCTCTGGTGGCCGGAAAATTTTCTTACGGCGAAGCCGGCACTTATAATTATTCTTATTTTGTGGCCGGTCAAGGCGAGAGAATACACAGTCCAGAAGTCCTTCATCAAAGTCCTTTGGTCTTGTCATACGACAGGGGAAAAATCACGACCTATCCCAAAGGGGCCGATCTTGCTTATTGGAACATGGGCATAAAACCGGCCATGAATCTGACGGCCCAATTTTCGGCCATCCTGGAGAGTCTGGACCATTTGTTCGGAAGAATTTTTTTACCGACGATTGCATTCATGGCATGGTTCCTGGTCCAATGGCGCAGGAATGGTCTTTTCAGGCCATATTTTTTCCCTCCGTCCGTGCCGGTCATGTTAGGGATTATTTCTCTTTCGGGAACATTCATGTTTTGCCTGGTCGTAATGGAAATAAGATATGTCGCTCCTTTTGTGTTTCTAGGGTTTGTAGCCTTGGCTTCTTTGCCAAAGCGAAAGGCAGGCGAAGATGGGAAATCTTCACGGGATTTCTTGGATGCAGGGATATTGGTGACAGTCTTATTGACGATCTTGATCCAATCGGTTGTGGATCAGTCCTTGCGATGCATGCAGACAATCGATTCAAAGAAGTCCCATTATGACTTGTTCCTGGAAACAAAAGCGGTGAGCGATTTTCTGAACTCCAATGGCGTTTCAACTGGGGACAGGATTGCGATAATTCTTCCGTTCAGTCAAAGGCTTTACTTCGCTAATCTGGCAGGAGCAAGAATAACGGCTGAATTTCCAGATACCGAAGAATTTCTGAAATCCACTCCCGAAAGTCGTTCAAACGCTATGGAGGCCCTGAGAAAAGCCGGTATCAAATCCATTGTTGGGGCCAATCCGGCTTTAATTCAAGGTTCAGAAATGGGCTGGAAAAGCATCCACGGGGCTCCAAACCATTTCGCCATAATTCTCAACCCAGAATCAAAAAACAGCAATGGTCATTAATTGCGGTCATTGCCAAAACAAATACGAGTCTATTTCAGCGCATTCCACAACAATCTATCTCGGTCGGCCAAGGATATCGGGATTTCTGTCGAGATATTGGCCTATGAGTTCGGCGGCTAACCTGTTCCCTTCTTCGGTAGCGTGTCCTTGATACCACTTTTCAAGTTGTGATCTGTCCGGGTTCTTTTCCGCCACTGATTGAACCAAATCAATGAACCTGTAGCCCTTTTGTCTCATGTGGACCAGCAGTGGCTCGAAACGACTGACCTTGTAGTCCAGCAACTCCTGGACCTGATCCTTGTGAGGCATGATGACAATCACAGGAATGGAGCCTCGGGATTCGGCAGTCTCAACGAAGGAATCCACGATATATCTCATCACCGAAAATGGTTCAGGTTCAGAATAGAGATTCCATGGAAATACCGGCTTGAAAGCAGACGGCATGATTCGAGAAGCTGACAGAGTGATCTGTTCAAATACCGGCTTACGGTAACGGAACAGGGAATAAACGTAAGGAAATGAAATGCGGGGAAGTTTATGGTCGAGTTGGTACCAGTAGTCGAATTCCCCCAATTGCCTCACAAATCCTGTATCCAAAAGCTTCTTTACATCCTCTACTCTTGAGATCGGATTGGTCAGAAGTCTGAACTTGTCGTCTTCAGCTACAAACCGGGGTTTGGTGAGAGCATTTGCCTCATGGTGGCTGTAGAAAGGCCTGTATACGTTTACAACCCGATTTATGTTTTCGGGAAATATGCCCAAGAAAACAACCCGGGGGCTCATGTTGTCGTGCATCTTGTACTTCAGCAAAGCCTGATCCGTGCCTGAACCACCAATCCCGAAATTCAGCACATTAGACTTGATTTTAGAGGCGAGGAAGGTTTGCCATGTTTCAGCGTCTCCCACTTCAGCGCCATAGGTGAACGAATCGCCATAAGTTGCAATTGAAGTGGCTCCATAGTTTGTGGCATTGATTCTCTCTCCGTTTGGACCATGAGAGTAAATGTCTCCACTGAGTTCATAAACGATATTTGGTGGATAATCCCAGCCAAGATGTGGGTTAAATAGGAGTAAGGTCTCTGAATTAATATCTTTTATGTCCACGCCTTGCGGAGGACGAATGATGCGCGGGCCTGCAGATGAGAACTCTTCCCTCTGTTTTACACGCAATTCAGCGTCACCCTTGCCGATTCGAACCTTTATCCGCGAAGGTATGGCGGAAGTGATGATCACGTATGACAGGATCTCGGATAATGAGAAAAGAATGAGAAGTATAAGGGTCCAAAAAAAGAAAACTTTTTTTTTCGATAAAGGTCTGTTGCTGCTCTCCGGTCTTACTTCATCTCGGAAGATATGCCGGTCTGCGCTATCGTTACTCATCTGTGTGTTTCCCTTCCCAATCGTTTCAGACAACTCGCCTCTTTGTTTAATGCCTTGATTGCGGGTAAATAAACATAATCCATTAGGGAGAAATTAATAAAAGGGATGTAATATGGTGGATCGTGACATCACAGGTATTTTTGACGTATCAGGAGAAGCTCTCTAAGCGCGAGCAGATAATCCATGGGTTTAATTTTTGATCCACTTTTATGAATCCATTCATTAAGTGGGAGTTCATAAATGGAGTCCTCAGGTAATTTTCCATTGTAGCGAGAAATTAGACGTGCAACTATTTCCACATCGAAAATCCAGGAACTCAGAAACTGCTCCCCGAACAGGGCCTGCAGATCGTCATTCGCCCTGAACATCTTTGCCCCACACTGAGTATCATAAATCGGCAATCCAAGTGTCACTGAAATCAATGTGGCGCTTATCCGCCCCAGGTAATGCCTGGCGGCAGGACGCACGATGGTCCTCCCCATCAATTTTACCCTTGCGCCAAAAACCATCAGCACTTCTGGCTTTTGTTCCATGAGATGAACAAAACGGGGAATTTCAGTCAGAGGGGTGGCCAAATCCGCATCCCATATCCCCACATATTTTGGTCCAAGTCCCAGTGAACGTGCTGTTCCGGCTCTAACCGCCTCCGCTTTTCCACTATTACGTGGAAGATCGAGAACCATGAAATGATTGACGTCAAACTCAGCCAGGTCATGCAGTTTGTCCAAGGTTCTGTCAGTGCTTCCGTCATTAACCAGCATGAAGGAGATTCCGGCATGGGACTTTGAGAATTCCCTGAATTTATCCGTTTCGATTCGTTTCGACTCGTTGTAGCAGGGAACTATGATTATGACTTCATGCATTCTTTTTAAGCATCCTTGATAAGGCAGGCCAAGAGACTGACTCCGAAGGGAAAGCTTTTTTGTCTTTTGTTAGAAAGCATGTTCGTCAATGCATTTACCTCACGGCAAAATACAGTCTCGAGCAATCGGTTTAAAATAGGGTTCGGGAGGATAAGATCGGTGTTTGCCTGACCCCATTCCTTGCCTCTCAATGTCGTAAACACCCTCACTCCTCTTATCACCGGATACAAGTAAGTGTTGAAGTAAGAAAACAACCTTACAGTGAGGGGTAGTCCGGTCCAGAGACTCATGAGGCCTTCCGGTTCGTAGCGCCTGAAATGACCATAATTTTCATCCTGCGGGCTCCACATGGACATGTTAGCAGGAACCGTTACAACCATTTGGCCGCCAGGTCTCAGGGCGGCTACCAGCTTTACCATAAGATCGCGATCCAACTCCACGTGTTCCAGGACATCCAATAACATAAACATATCAATTGATTTTGATTTTGTTCCCAGACACACAGGAGCGTGCCCATGAATGAAGTCAACCAAAGGAAATTTTGCACTGGCCAGTCTGATAGCCTCACCGGAGGTATCGACCCCGATGCAATTATAGCGATCAGCCAACGCTGAGATTACTCCCCCGGCCCCGCATCCAACATCAACGATATTCACATTTTTGGACGGAGGGATCAATTGCTCAACCAGTTTAACAATTATAGATCTTCTTGCTCTGAACCACCAGTGTTTGTCTTCCATCTCTGCATGCAAAAAGAACTGTTCTGGTTTCAATTAATTGGGCTCCGCTTATTCTTCTTTTATCATGCAAGAAGTTGAAGTTCTTGGTAAAGCTGTGGGCTTAGTCTTACTTTAGGTCGTTCTGCCGAGGACCACCCGCATTCTGCGAAATCATGTCACAAAACATTTAAGCCGAGGGACACGGTTGAAAACCAGAACCATGTCCCTTGCTTTGGTCATGTCAATCAATTTAATGTGATCATGATCCGGACAAATCCGGATCTGTCCATGTTTGCCCCATGTTATTTACCATCAAGTGTTTTGTTCCACTTATCCAGGTGTTCCTGGGCCTTGGCAAAGAGATCAGTGGTGTCGCCTTCTATGGTTATTGATTCCATTACATCACCATTTCTGATGGCGTTAACCACTTTTTGGTCGGTGGCGTCAATGACTTCGCCGAAAACAGAGTGCTTGCCGTCCAGCCACGGAGTGGGAACGTGGGTGATGAAGAATTGGCTTCCATTGGAATTTGGCCCCGAGTTTGCCATTGAGAGTATTCCCGGTTTGCTGTGTCTCAGGGTAGCGTCAAACTCGTCC
>CAZVOU010000134.1:0-2359 GCA_964628605.1 uncultured Syntrophaceae bacterium | reverse complement strand
AACCCTGGATCTCAATCGTCGGATCAGTGACCTGCGAAAGATGCTGGAACGAACAATTCCCAAGATGATTAACATCAGACTCGTTTTGTCTGACACTCTTCTAAGGTTAAACGCTGATCCGATCCAGATAGACCAAGTCCTGATGAACCTTGCTGTTAATGCTAGAGACGCAATGCCAGACGGAGGAGAACTGACCTTTAAAACAGCCAACATCTTTATAGATGCAGATATGGCTAGATTGCAGTCCGATGCTCACATAGGACCATATGTGCTGTTGACGGTGACTGACAATGGATCAGGAATGAGTAAAGAGACTATGTCCCACATGTTTGAGCCTTTTTTCACAACAAAAAGTTCAGGAACGGGAACAGGCTTGGGGCTTTCAGTAGTTCACGGAATCGTAAAACAACATGAGGGTTTCATTATTTGTAAAAGTGAACAGGGGCGTGGAACGAGGTTCAATATTTATTTCCCGGCAATAGACTCCGATGTTGAAATTGAGGAACCGAGAACCCAGGTTCCTGCCATAGGATGCTTGGAGACTATACTGCTAGTGGATGATGACGATGTTGTTCGAGGTCTATGCCAACAAATTCTTGAAAAAGCAAACTACAAGGTAATTGTTGCTACAAACGGGCAAGAGGCGCTTGCATTATACAACCAGCGAAAAGACGAAATCTCTTTGGTCTTGCTGGATGTAATTATGCCTGTAATGGGAGGTAGAAGGTGTCTGGAAGAACTTCTAGCTCTAAACCCATCACTGAAGGTTATCATCATCAGTGGTTACCAGGCTGAAACCTCAGCCAATGATCTAGTTTCCGCTGGAGCAAAAGCAGCAATTTACAAGCCTTTCAGACCTAACAAGGTTTTGGAAGTTATCGGAGATGTTCTGGGAAAACAAGCCTAGGCAATGGGACCTTTACTTAGGAATATGCGTTGAATTAAAAGGAGAATCTCAAAACACTATCCGTAGCTACTGAGCATTTGTGCGAAACCCAAATCCTCAACCTAGCAGCGCTTAGGATGTCCTGCTATTCGGCAGGACTCGGGAATGATGACTTACCGTTCGCTCTCGCTAACAAATGAAATGCAGGGCACAACAACCAATCTGGAGACGATCGTCGCATCGACTAAATGCTAACCCATGACATCTGAATTTAATGTTTCAAGTCCGACAGGTTCCCGAAAGTCACCTGCATTTATCCAAGAGAGCGACTAATCTTTTATCTTGGACTGAGACAACTGATCAATACATAACTTTTCTTCACAAGGGTCATTTCTATCCGATCAGCGATTCAGAGAAGAAACAACCTTGGTGAGTCTTGGAGGAAAAACCAATGAATAAATGGATATTTTTGACATTAATGGTCGGGCTATTTCTAATTACGGCTGGAAGCCTTGATAGCGCCTTTTGTTCTGAAAGAGAGTATCAGTTGATCACATCTGCGTTGGACGGCAATCTTCCCAACATGCGAGAACTTTTGGCTAGCGGGACGGATCCCAACGCCAATGACGATGAAGGCTACACACCATTGCTCATTTGTTCCGGTGATGGAAATGCTGAATGTGTTGACCTCTTACTGTCAAAGGGAGCCAACGTCAATTTGAAAAACATGTGGGGAGCCTCCCCAATCATACTGGCTTCATCCGGAGGGTATACAGAAATTGTGAAACGCCTAATGAAAAAGGGAGCGGATGTCAATGCCAGAGGTAAGGCGGGTAGGACTCCTTTGTTTTGGGCTTCCGGCATGGGACATGCGGAGGTAGTTAATATCCTATTGGAAAATGGAGCAAACGTTAATGCCAGAGACGATTCTGGAAGCACTCCTCTGAGTATGGCCATATCAAACCATAAGAAAGATGTGTTATTGCTCCTTAGAAAACATGGAGCAATTCTTGAATCTAAGATGGTTCATGATCTGGAGTTTTCCCTTGTAATTGCAGCCTCAAATGGAAACCTTGATGAGGTGGAGCGCTATATGACGGCTGGACTGAGTCCTGATGCCAAAGACGAACACGGTAACACAATTCTCGCTTCAGCCTGTGCAAACGGACATCATGATGTAGCAGAGTTGTTGATCAAATACGGAGCAAACGTTAATGCCAAAGACATCAGAGGGTCTACTGCGCTTCATAAGGCCACCGAGCGAAACAGGATCGATGTCGTGAAACTCCTTCTCAATAAGGGAGCAGACGTAAACTCCCGCGATAATAGAGGCATCTCTCCCATGATAATATCTTCATCACGAGGATATGAGGATATCAACCACCTGTTCGAGGAAAACGTTGCCAACAAAAATATACCAGCAAAATAGTGGTTGTTTGGGAAGATTTCAAGATCATCCATACCGTGAAGGAA
>CAZVOU010000133.1:0-5886 GCA_964628605.1 uncultured Syntrophaceae bacterium | reverse complement strand
TGATTGAAGACTTCGATTCCGGGTATCAGCATAAACATAACCATAATCATCTGGAAATGGTAAATGATTCGGTTAATAAATACAATTCCATGGTGGACAAGGCTCAGCATGCCCTGGACTGGCTATTGATACAGCGTGAGGCTTGTGGTTTCAGGACTCACAGACATGTCAACAAGTTCTATCCAATCCCGGCGAAAATCAGGTTGTTGAAGAAATGACACGGAGTAGGTTTCCATTTCTGACTAAATGCGTTTTTGCCATCATGATCGGTTCGTTGTTTTTGTCTCTACCGGTCCACGGGGCGGTTGACTCGTCAAAAATGACAAAACACGACGTGTGGGTCGTATATTTCGGCTCCAGCGATTGCCCGGTGTGTGAACATATTGGTCCGCTTCTGAAAAGCCTGGTGGATGAATATGGCCTGAAGGTTCGTTATTACGACATAACGCGTCCCGAGGACTACACGGTGTTCGAACGAATTGAATCTGTTCACGGTGACGGCAAGTTCTCTGTGCCGATGGTAGTAATAGGAGAACACCTGCTGGTAGGCGAGAAGCAGATACAGTCCAACCTCAGAAAACTTGTAGATAGTTATCGTAACGGTTCGGGGGCCCCCCTTCCCTACCTTGGAGATACCAAAAACGCCCGTTCTACGGACCGCCCCAAGGATCGGGATTGCCCTGACTGCAGAGACAAGGGAAGACCTCCGCCTATCCAGAGCGAGTTAAAAAAACTCAAAGTCATCATAGACAAGTTCCTTGAATAGAAAAGAATGGGATATATGACAGAGTGAGTAAAGAATTTTGAAAAGAAGGACTTGACTATATTTGGTTATATGAATAGTCTTGTAGTAGTAGGATGACGTATCTCATTAGGAGACTAAGATGTTTACGATTGATGATGATTCAACGAAATTTCTCAGGGAGAAGCTGACGGACAATCAGTTTCTCAGGGTTTTCTTTGGCGGCTATGGTTGAGGCGGTCCCAGCATGGGATTGGCTCTGGATGAGCTAAAAGAAGGCGACGAACAACATGTTATTAATGATTTACCCTTGGTTGTGGACCCGTTCGCGATGAAGATAATCAAGGAATCGGGCGGTCTGGCGATCAAGTCCAGTATA
Organism: uncultured Syntrophaceae bacterium; assembly: GCA_964628605.1. Classification (GTDB taxonomy): domain Bacteria; phylum Desulfobacterota; class Desulfomonilia; order Desulfomonilales; family Desulfomonilaceae; genus CAITZA01. The sequence continues at coordinate 4,765 of CAZVOU010000133.1, read as the reverse complement.
TTTGGTCCGATGGCGGAACTGGTTAGCTCCGGATCCGATGGCGGATGCGGCAGTGGTTGTAGCTGCGGATAGCGAGGATCAGCGATGCCTATTTTTGAATTCGTCTGTAGTAAGTGCGGCAAGGAATTCGAAAGACTGGTTTTCTCGTCTGATCTGGAAACTTTGAGATGTCCGGATTGCGATAGCCCTGAAATAACCAAGATACTATCGGTTTTTTCAAGCTCGGCTATAGAGAAAAGCCTTGGGGCGTCCTGTGGCCATGGGGCCTCTGGGGGCCACTCCTGAGGCTAGATCAACGGCGCCGTGGGCGCTGACCGAAAAAAAAGAGGCCGGTAATTCGGCCTCTTTCACGTTCTTCAACCCTATCAGTCCCACTTACGAATATCTTCGATGACCTTGAACCCTTCCTTGAGCGTGTCACCGGGGATACTGGCCACTGAGCCCTTCAGCTTCAGGGTCTCCTTGATGGAATCCTCTATTGAAGCTCTGAGTTGCGGAGTCATTTCATCCTTCAGCTCAACTTCCAGAGTCATCACATCCTGGTCATGCTTTCTTTCGACCAGAAGGCGTCCCTTGATAATTTCAGGGAAGGTATCGACAACCCTCTGGACCTGTGAAGGATGCACAAACATGCCTTTGACCTTTGTGACCTGATCGGCCCTGCCCAGTATCCTTGTCAAACGTGGCGCCTTTCTGCCGCAGGCGCATTCGTCCGTAGTCACGCAGGAAAGGTCACCTGTTCCAAACCGGACCAAAGGATAAATCTTGTTGTTGCAGGTCACAACAACTTCTCCGACGGACCCCTCCGGCAGCACATCTCCCGTTTCAGGATCGACGATTTCGACAATCACATCATGATGAATGTGCATTCCGTTGAGTTGATGGCATTCGTAAGAAACACATCCCACATCGGCTGTTCCGTAGGCCTGCCTTCCAATTATGCCGTATTCGTCGAAGAACCTCTTGCGCATGGACTCCGGCAACATCTCCGCCGCCAGGAATGCGACCTGGAGATTGACCTCGGAGATTATGCCAAGATCCTCCGCCTTCTTGAGAATTGCCATGAGGAAACTCGGAGTCCCGATATATCCGGTGACTTTGAGGCTCTTTAATATGTCGGCCTGAGTGTCGGTGTTTCCCACTCCGGTGGGTATCACAACAGCCCCGAGTTCGGTCATGCCCTCTTCGAACATGTGACCGGCCGGGGTCAGATGGTATGCGAACGTGTTTATCACTATGTCGCCCGTTCGGAAACCTACGGAATACAGCGCGGTTTTCCATCTCCAGTAATCGTGTGTCTTTCCCACGGGATCGTAAATCGGGCCTGGAGACTGATGAATGCGGGCCAGCTCAGACATTGGAACTGTAAGAAAACCTCCAAAAGGTGGACGAACCTTTTGAGCTTCAGACAGGTCTTTTTTCTTGGTTATGGGTAGTCTGGCAAGATCATCGATGGACTTGATCGAGTCCGGGGTCAGACCCCGCTCTTCCATTGCCGCCCGCAAGGGAGTGCCGGCGCCATACGATTTTGACACCACCTCACTCAGGAATTTCTCCTGATATTCCCGTCTTTGCGCCGGACCAAAGGCTTCCTGCGCATGTAACATCCCGGAGTTCCTGTCAAGTTGACTCATTCATCCCCTCCATACATGAACTTGTGGAGAAATAGCTCACTATTTCCCATTTACCGCACTGTAAACTGAATCTTGTCGTCGGAAGTTTTCAACAGGGCCTCATGAGAATTTACCATGACATCCATGACAATCCGATCATTGAGCGACTGGCGCAATATTGAACCTATCCACTCAATCTTTCACCATGAGGAACTGATAATAACGAAAAACCTTTATTTTGGGCAACCTGAGGCTTAAAAATGTTCATCAGGGTAATAGCTGTTGACAGAGCCATGAGCCCAACATATTATACGGAGAGACTTTTGTTTTCATTCACCTTTATCATCCCATTTTTTGAAACAAATATCATTTCATTTTTGATGTAAGTTGCAGCCGCATAGGAATATATTTCATTCTGATGAATCTTCAAAGTTTTAGTGATCGGATAGTCTTGTATATGTGACGTTGACACCCGTTAGATTTGCCCGCTTCAATTTTCTTGGTAGCGCGCATGGCTGAACCGTAACAGGGAACTGAACAAAATAGAGTTTTTTGGAGGGTTTTATGACGGTAAGCAAGTGGATTCACATGGGAGTGGTATTGAGCCGCCAGGCAGAACAGTATCCCGATCGACTCGGATGCCAGGACAAGAGTCGGGATTTCACATTCAGTCAGTGGAATGAACGCAGTTGCAGACTTGCCAATGCCTTGACAGACGTGGGCTGCAAGCAGGGCGACAGGTTTGCTGTGATTGCATTCAATCGTGTTGAATGGATGGAAATGTACGCCGGCAGCGCCAAGGGCGGGCAGGTTAGCGTCCCCATCATGTTCAGGCTGGCCGGTCCTGAGATTGAATATATTGTGAACAATGCCGGCTGCAAGGCTTTCATCGTGGAGAAACCCTTTGTGGATATGATCAACGGCATCAAGGACCGATTACCCATTCCCGCAGGCTCTTATATTTACCTTGGGGAGCCCGGAGAAAAGGCTCCTGAGGGCTATGTGGAATATGAGTCCTGGTTGGCGGCCGCTTCTTCCGAGGAGCCCGATGTTCTGATTGACGCAGAATCGCCATGGACTTTCATGTACACATCGGGGACCACCGGTAAACCCAAAGGGGTGGTCAGAACTCATGAGTCCTACATGGCCATGTACTACCTGGATATCGCCAACATGGGCTTGAGACCGAACGATAAGGCCCTAATGGTCATGCCGATGTGTCATGTCAATTCAATTTTTTATTCGTTCCCGTATACATTGGTTTCTGGTGGAGTATGCGTTTACAACGAATCAAGTTTCAATCCGGAAGATTTTCTGGCTACGGTCCAAAAATACAGGATTTCATTTACTTCTCTTGTTCCCACACACTACATAATGATCCTTTCGCTTCCGGATTCCGTAAAAAGTAAATATGACGTCTCAAGTATGCGACAGCTACTGATCTCTTCGGCGCCTGCCCGTAAGGAGACCAAGGTAGCCATACTGGATTTCTTCAAGAATGCCGAACTCTGGGAGGCCTATGGATCGACGGAGGCCGGCCTGGTGACTCTGTGCCGTCCCGAAGACCAGTTGAGGAAGCTGGGCACCATCGGAAGGGAAATATTCGGCATAGACAGGATAAAAGTGCTCGATGACGAAGGCAATGAAGTTCCCGACGGTGAGGTTGGCGAACTTTACGCACGGACGCCGATGCTGTTCAAGGAGTATTGGGGACTACCCGAGAAAAGCAGGGAAGTTTTCCATGGTGAGTGGTTCACGGCAGGTGACATGTGTTTCAGGGACAAAGACGGCTTCTACGTGCTGGTTGATCGCAAGGCAAACATGATCATAACCGGCGGAGAGAATGTCTTCCCGTCCGAGGTTGAAAATGCGCTCGCCTCTCATGCAAAAGTCAAGGATGTTGCGGTAATCGGAGTTCCCCATGAAAAGTGGGGAGAGGCAATTCACGCGTTCGTCATCCTCAAGGACCCTGAAGAAGCCTCAGACGGTCTCAAGGAAGAGATCAAGAGGTTCACTAAAAACAAGATTGCCGCCTACAAGGTTCCTAAATCCATTGACTTCATAGAGGATGACGAGATGCCGCGAACAGGAACCGGAAAAATCCTGCACAGGGTATTACGGGAACAGTTCGGAAAGTGGAGCGACAACCGCTGATCATTGCCCAATCCTAACCCGGCAAATCTTTATTCAGCCGGATCGACCTTCAACCCGCTCCTGGAAAACCGATTTTTCGGAGCGGGTTGATCCGCCAACATTGTCTTCGGACGACAAATGTGATAGTCAGTGTTCGCATACTCGGGGGATGGCCCAAAAGATCCGGAGGATTTACCTGATTGTGATGAAGACTGGAACCGCCCTTTTTCTGATTTTACTTGCACTTGCCACATTTGCGTTTCAACCTGTCCACGCTCAATCAAGACCCCAGACATCCAGGACCAACCCCGAACAGTGGCGTAGCCATCAGATGAACCAGCCGGCGCCCACGGCTAGTGAGAAAAACGACCTTTCCAGTGAGAGGATCGAGGAGATAAGGCAGCTATACATGGAGGCTCAGCGGGAGTTGGAGAGTAAAAGCAATCCTTCGCAGCCAATATCAACTCAACTTAACCATCAGATGAAGTAACCGGATTCTCACGTTTCGGCCGAGCAGAATTATTGGGGAAAAAGGACGCAACCACAGCGCCGACGCCAGTGTTCCCGTCGAGACTGTTACGTCAAAATCAGGACTTGGTCCCGACTATTATTACCCACCTGAAATTCAACTCATCCAGATGAATGTTGTCAAACAATGTAGCTAACCTGGCAAGTCTGTTTTGGTAGTCAAGTGATGGAAACAGGCCGGCGGACATGGCCGGAATGGAGAAGAATTCCCGGACCTGATTTTTGGGGAGCCTAAACTTGCATTCGTGGATCGAGACAGAATCAAACACCGACCGCACAAAAACCTCGAGATCGGCTAGAGACACTGCTTTCCTGAGACTGACACCAAGGCCGAGCTTTTCTTCAACCAGCGAAAATAAATGTTCACCCGCATCCGAGTAAACACCGTCCATGAATGTCATGCCGACCTGTCCGGATGGCTTGAGCAGTCCATAGGCCTGCCTGATACTCTCTTTGAAATCGGGAATGAGAAATATTGAGGCGCTGTATAT
>CAZVOU010000132.1:0-5126 GCA_964628605.1 uncultured Syntrophaceae bacterium | reverse complement strand
AACCCGCGGAATCAATCTTGAGTCGATAACGGCGTTGAGTGTTCTTCAGGCTGGCTCCGACCTTCTGATACTTCGTCATCCTGAGACGCTGAAAAGGATCAGGGAGTACTTACCTCAAACGATGGCGTCTACGGACATGGCTTCAATGCAGGTAGACCTGTCGCTGTCCCAGGAAGCGGCGAAAGAGGCCCCGAAGGCAGCGGCGAAGCCGTCTGCAGCGCCGGCAGCGAAACCGGCGGCGGCCCCAGAGCCTGTAGCGGCGAAGGTAGAACCCGCTCCCGAACCCAAGGTTGAAAAAGCGCCGGAGCCACCAGCGCCTGCGCCTAAACCGGTAATTACTGAAAAACCCGCGCCTGCGATGGCGGCTCAGTCGCTCGCAGAAGAAGAGGAGGATGCAATTATGGGTCAGTTGACCAAGGACGATATTCAAGGCCTGAAAGAAATGGTCGGCGCATTTAAGGCTTTCAAGAGCCTAACATCCATGATGGCCGGCTTGGACGCAGTTCTCTCCGGCAAGCCGCCGGCCCAGGCTGTTCCGGCTGCTGCTCCAGTGGCCGCCGCAGCTAAATCGGATGCTCCTGCTGTAGCGGTAGCGCCACTGAAGAAAAAAGAACTGCCCCCGGCAGATTGGTCTGAATTTACCGCCTGCGAGGTAACTCTTGAAGGCTTGAAATATGCCGATAAAGAAGGCTACAAAACAGCGTTTCATCGTGCAAGAACTACACCGGCCTGCCCCATCGGCAAGGGCGGCTCCTGCTGCAAAATCTGTAACATGGGTCCATGCCGGGTATTACCGCCCAAGTCCAAGAACGAAACACCCGAGGAGAGAAAGCTCCGAACAGGTCTGTGCGGCGCAACTCCTGAGACCATTGCAGCTCGTAACTTCGCCAGAATGGTTGCCGCCGGCGCCGCTGCCCACTCGGATCACGGACGTCACGTTGCCCATACGTTCCTGGAAGCCGCCAAAGGCGAACTACCCGATTACCAGGTTAAAGACGTTCCCAAGGTTTTGGCATTAGCCATGGATTATGAAATTGAAACCGAGGGGAAAGAGTTCAAGGAAATCGCTATTGAAGTAGGCGAAAAAGCTCTTGCAGAGTACGGCAAACAACACGGCGAAATCCTTAACGCCAAGAGAGCGCCACTCAAACGCCAGGAGATCTGGCGTAAGGAAAATGTGGTTCCTATCGGCATCGACCGTGGCGTAGTGGAAGTCATGCACATGACACACATGGGCGTGAACCAGGAAATGGAACACATAATCCGACTGGCCACAAAGTGCGCATTGGGTGATGGATGGGGCGGATCCATGATCGCCACCGATCTGTCCGACGCTCTTTACGGAACCCCAGTGCCGATTCTCGGAAAAGTCAACCTCGGATGCATGAAGGAAGACACTGTTAATATTATAGTTCACGGTCACGAGCCTTCATTGTCTGAAATTATCGTTCAGGCCGTTCAAGATCCCGAAATGATCGCCTACGCCCATAGCAAAGGCGCCACAGGTGGTATCAGCCTTGGTGGTATCTGCTGTACCTCGAACGAAATTCTAATGAGACATGGTATTCCGATCGCCGGAAATTACCTCCAGCAGGAAATGGCAATAATCACCGGCGCGCTGGAAACTATGGTTGTAGACGTCCAGTGCATCATGCAGGGAGTTGCCGAGCTGGCTAAATGCTTCCACACTCAGATAGTTACAACCAGCCCGATTGCAAAGATGCAAGGCGCATACAAGCATTATGAATACGATGAAAAATACGGTCTGGAAACGGCCCGGGCCATCGTGAGAGAGGCCATTGACAACTTCCCGAACCGTGACAAGAACAAGATTTCCATTCCGACGGAGCAGCAGGACATGGTGGTTGGCTTCAGCCATGAAACCATCAGTTACATGTTGGGTGGTATGTTCCGCGCCAGTTACCGACCATTGAACGACAACATCATCAATGGCCGTATTCGGGGTTTGGCCGGAATCGTCGGATGCGGAAACGCCAGAATTAAGCAAGATCATCTCCATGTTGAACTGGCCAAAGAACTCATCAAGAATGACGTCCTGGTTTTGACCACTGGATGTTCCGCTATTGCTTTAGGGAAGGCCGGACTGCTGACTCCTGAAGCCGCCAGAAAATATGCCGGTGAAGGACTGGCCGAAGTGTGTGAGGTCGTAGGAATTCCGCCATGTCTGCACATGGGCTCCTGCGTAGACAACTCACGAATTCTGATCGCCGCTACATCGGTAGTTAGAGACGGTGGATTGGGTGATGACATTTCGGATCTTCCAGCGGTCGGTATCGCTCCGGAATGGATGAGTGAAAAAGCCGTATCCATTGGCCAGTATTTTGTAGCCTCCGGTGTTTATGTCATGTTTGGAGGCGGTTTCCCAACAATCAACGAAGATATTTGCACCAATTACCTCTTCAAGGACATAGAAAAGGTCTACGGCGGTCGTTGGGATATGGTTGATAAGGACCCGTATGAAATGGCAAGAAGGTGCATAGCGCACATCGACGCCAAGAGAAAAGCTTTAGGCATTGATAAGGCCAGGGAAAGAGTTCTGATGGATATGGCCATGAGACGTGACATAGCCGGATAAATTGTGAGTCTCGGCTCAATAAACGGGAGGGCTAAAACCCTCCCAATCATAAGCTCTAAAGTTTCCATAGGAGGAAATGCAAAGTGTCTAAAATTATATCAGCAAACGTAATAGCCGGCGCTCACAAGGTCTATGAAAAGACGAGAAAAAGATATGAAATGGCTGTACAAAAGTACGGCAAGAAACAGGAGATATCTTTTCCAAACACCGGTTACTACCTTCCGGTTATTTATGGTATTTTGGGCTTCCCCGTTAAGAATCTTGGTGACGCCGGTCTGGTGCTGGATCGTTCAGAGCGTTTGATTCCACCATTGATCAGGGATAAAACACCGCTTCCATACCTTGGACCGGTGTTGGACGCCGGTATGGCTTCCCTTTTTAACTACGAAATTTACGAGGCTCTGCGCTATCTGGAAGAACCTGATTTCTATCTTCCCGCTGAAGATCCGACGGATGAAAAATTATGGCTCGGCGCCGCCGATGACATCATTCTCAGAAAAAGAGGCGTGGAGTTCGTTGACGGCACGGCCCCCGGTTTTGCGGCGGTGGTCGGTTCAGCTCCAACAAAAGAAATAGCGGCTGAAATGGCGCTTGAACTTCAGAAAAAGAACCTCTACGTGTTTATGGCGGCTGAACACAATGGCACCACATTCTCTCAGCAGTTACGAGAGGCCGGTGTTCAGGTCGGATGGCCGACACGTCTGGTTCCATTTGGTCCCGACATTTCCTCCGCCATTTTTGCAGTCGGCTTTGCCACAAGAGCGGCCTTGAGCTTTGGTGGTATCCAGCCTGGTGATTTCAGAAAAGTTCTCATTTACAATAAAGACCGTGTTTTTGCCTTCGTCCTGGCTCTGGGTGACGTATCCGACGAGTGGTACGCCGCGGCGGCCGGTGTCATCAACTACGGATTCCCGACCATAGCCGACACCCCAATCCCCGAGATTTTACCTACCGGAGTATGCACTTACGAACACGTGGTCTCCAACGTCGCGCATAAGGATATCGTGGCCAAGGCTATCGAAGTCCGCGGACTGAAGGTCACGGTTACGGAAGTTCCCGTTCCGGTCGCCTATGGCCCCGCTTTCGAAGGCGAGCGTATTCGTGGCGAAGACATTTACATGGAAGCCGGAGGTGGCAAGACCATTGGTGTCGAGCTTACCGTCATGAAAGACATGAACGAGATCGAAGACGGCCAGATTGACTTGGTTGGTCCGGACCTGAAAGACATTCAGCCGGGAACCCGTATGCCGATCGGTATCTATGTTGAAGTTGCCGGCAGAAAAATGCAATCGGACTTCGAGCCCATTCTGGAGAGGCAGATTCACCACCTTATCAACTATGCTCAGGGCCTGATGCACATAGGACAGAGAGACATAGCCTGGGTGCGTATCGGGAAGGGCGCAGTGGAAAAGGGCTTCTCCCTGAAGCACTTCGGCTCCATTCTCCACGCAAAATACCATCAGGATTTCGGATCAGTGCTTGACAAGGTCAAGGTTACCATCTTCACCGACCAGGCAAAATGTGAAGAACTCCTCAAAAAAGCCAGAGAGTCCTACGCTGTCAGAGACGCTAGAGTCCAGGGTATGAAGGATGAGGACGAAAATATTTACTACTCCTGCACCCTGTGCCAGAGCTTTGCTCCGACCCACGTCTGCGTCGTTACCCCTGAAAGGACCGGACTCTGCGGCGCTTATAACTGGCTGGACTGCAAAGCCTCTAATGAAATCAACCCGACAGGTCCCAACCAGCCGATCGACAAAGGAAAGACCGTCGATGAGAGACTCGGCCAGTGGGAAGGCGTTAACGCCTTTGTCAGCCAGGCTTCTCGTGGCAAGGTCGCCGAATGCAGCGCCTACTCTATCATGGAATCACCCATGACATCCTGTGGCTGCTTCGAGTGTATAGCGGCTGTGTTACCTGTTTGTAACGGTGTCATGACGGTAGATCGTGACTACAAAGGCATGACTCCTTGCGGTATGAAATTCACCACCCTCGCTGGAAGCGCCGGCGGTGGAAATGTTACCCCCGGGTTTGTCGGCCACTCAAAAATGTATATTATCTCGGACAAATTTGTCGGAGCAGAAGGCGGCATCAAGAGACTTGTATGGCTACCGAGAGGTCTCAAGGAAATGCTGCGTGACAAGATAAACGCTCAGGGTGAAAAATACGGTGTTTCGAACCTGGCCGACAGAATAGCCGATGAGACGGTTGGCGTGACAGAAGATGAAATCTACGCCTTCCTGCAGGAGAAAGAACATCCGGCGTTGTCAATGGATTCAATAGTTGGTTAGCGCCACGCTGGACCTGTTCGTGCTATATTGATTTCGTCAACGAGGGAGCGCTAATTCGGCGTTCCCTCGATAACTTGTCTTGATCTAATAAAAACACATTCAATTTATTTGGGTACAATTACCTCGAAAAGGAGGTTTTAATCGATGGCGCTTTCGGGAATACAAATTTTCAAAATGATGCCGAAGAAGAACTGTGGTGAATGCGGAGTTCCCACATGTTTGGCATTCGCTATGAACCT
>CAZVOU010000131.1:0-56511 GCA_964628605.1 uncultured Syntrophaceae bacterium | reverse complement strand
TCAATACATTCGGGAAGTTCGAGGATAGGTTTTTAGACTTCACCAACACTCCGCTCGCTGAACTGGAAGTTTTCCAGAAGGAGGATTCAGCATGAAATTAATCACATTGATACTGGTAGCCATCCTTAGCCTCGCTACTCTTGCCTACGCAGAATCAAGAACGGTTCGAAAGGAGGTTCGCAGCCCATCCGGCAAACTTCAGTACACGACCACCACCAGGGGTGAAAGAACTGAAGTCCGGGATCCATCCGGTAAACTGATTGAAACCAGAAAAAAATCAGGTGACCGCATTGAGGTCAGATCACCGTCAGGCAAGCTGCTCAAGACCATTAAAAATACGGAATAATGCCCGACTGAAATTTCGTTTTGCTTAGCTGATTACAATCAAATTTAAGGAGAATGGTCATGTTGAAAAAACCGGACTGGACAAAGGACTTCTCCAGAAATCTTGTTCATGACGCTCCCGTAATAGAGCTTCCCCGGGCTTACGGCAGACCGGTAGAATTGTTTGCGGGGGTTTACTACGAACGGGAAGCTACAAGGGATGTCCGGTCTTACCGTCACGTTCATCTGTTCCTCGAAATGGGTATGGGAGGTTACAGGCTTCCAATCATACACCTTCTGGACACCGTAAATGTTCAGGTTCGTATAGCGGAGCGTGGCCCATACCCCATTCACACCTACTGGTTTGGATCTTATGCTGAAGCGGCCCGGCAGGACCTTCTCAGAGTTTTCCCCAAAAAGAACACTAGAGAAGTTGGTCCTTATCAGAAAATGGTCACTATGGCGGACTCCATTTGCAAGATTGCCGGCAGTGAACCGTTGGATGGACAAGCGTGGCTTCCGGCATGCAACAAGGTTGTCCCTGATGACCTGGTAATCATTGTTACCTGTGGCGACATTAAACTGGATATCCGCTGGAAAGGAATTTACTCAAAAATTAAAAGACGTTTTTTCTGGTTCTTTCCCGATGGAGATGACCTGAAATTTTCAAACGGTCGCAGCATTGAACCAGAATTTCTGGATATAAGTCCAGAAGGTATCTGAATGTTAGAAAACAGGCTTGAAACATGGGAAAGCAATACAAACGAAAACTGATTGACGTGGTCGATCCCTCTCGGGAACGTAACTCTGAATGGCTTGCAGGTTTTGACGACACCGTCAGCGTTCTCAAGCCACACCTCGAGGAACTTGGTTTCCGGCTACTGAAGGTTGATATCGAACTGGGAAGAGAGGAAAGATTTGATTTCTTGCAGAAGTCGAAAGTCGATTTCTATGTAACAACTAAGCCCAAGGGCATATTGAAGCATTTTTGCGGACGATGGCCGGTGCCTGACTACAATCTCCTGGTTGTTGATATGCGTTTACTCAATGACCCCGCTGTCGCTGCCAGGGCCATTGAAGGAGCTATCCTTCATGATCGGCGTTTGAGTTCGAGATGGTATGTCAAGAGTGTCGTCTACATCACCCCACAATATGTCACTTGGCTGCCCAAGATCAAAAAGCAGGGCCTATCAAAGAAAAGAAAATGATCTGGTGAGGGCAAGAATGGTATCAAAAGTTCCAGACAATACAGCAGACAGGGTAATCAAATATTCTTATAGAGCCATAGTGAAGAAATTATCAACCATTTTGGGCCGGACGGAGTCCGTCAGAGAAAACGACCTCTGCCATATACTGACCCCACTAAAAACAAGTTTCAAAAACATTGAGACGCTCTATGAGAGGAAAGCGCATATCAAGGATATGCTTTACGGTTTTGATGATCTAGACTCTATCACTGGGGGTTTTCAAAATTCTGACCTAATAATTGTCGCTGGATGGCCCTCAATGGGGAAAACCTCATTCGCATTGAACATTGCGATGAACGCAGCGATAGATTTAAGAAAGCCAACGGCCATTTTTTCTCTGGAAATGAGTAAGGAAGAAATAGCTCTTAGAATTCTTTGCTCAAAAGCCAAGGTCAACCTGAAGAGCGTAAGAACCGGCTCCCTTACGCCGGAAGATTGGGCTCGACTTGTCCTGGTTACCGGGACTATCGCTGATTCTCCTCTGTATGTAGATGACACGCCGGCCCTCAGCACATCAGAGATTCGATCAAAAGCCCATCATTTACAAAAAGAAGGGAAAGATCTGGGGTTGATCATCGTGGACCATCTGCAACTCATGACAGGACCGACGATATCTGATTCCAGAGAAAAAGAAATGTCCGAAATAACCAGGTCATTGAAAGCTTTGGCAAAGGAGCTTGCCATCCCTATAATCGTGGTATCGCAACTACAAAGAAAAGTTTACGACGGGCCTGACAAGAGACCGCTACTTGCCGACTTACGGGAAACGGGAATGATCAAGCAGGACGCCGATGTCATCTTATTCATTTATCGTAATGAAGTTTACCGCAAGATCGAAGATGATTCCCAAAAGGGCGAAACCGAAATAATAATCGCTAAACAGCGCAATGGTCCTATGGGAACAGCAATTGTCCGTTTTGACTCCCATTGTTGCACTTTTAGGAGATATGAGCCTGATAAACATGTGAAGATCGATGATCCTGTAAAACCGACTATTCTGAAAAGATTACTGAGTCGAGTATCTCTGAGATCCTGTTAAGTCAATGGACCACTTGAACAATGCTCTACGGCGCTTTATTGAGATTTCTCGATAATATAAAAAGATTACGTTTTGCAGGATTTAATTTCTGCCATATAGTGAAGCTGCAAAAGTAGCCGGGACGTTCGTTGCGAACTTAAGTATTACAATCTGGACTTGACGCAACATCGCTAATGAAGGGTAAAGACTATTTTTTCAGGTTTTGCCAGGGCTACATCTTGCACGGATCGTCGTTGGATTAATAAAAGATTGGATTTTCAAGCCTCAACACGTTAATTTTCGGAGTCAGTACAAAAGGACTATCAGAACGGCATCATGGATGGGTTTTCCCTCCACAGGATTTTTATTTTTTGATTAATAGTTTAAAAATGGGGTATACAGTAAGGTAGACCTGTTCCTGACGAATATGAGAATCTTTGATAAATTGATATTTTTTTCAGGCGTGCAAAATGAATCTTGAAAATGAATCCATTAAGCTTACATCTGCGATGGAGGATTATCTGGAGGCAATTTATCATTTGGAACAAGAGCGCAGGATTGCGCGCGTGCGGGACATAGCTCAAAAATTAAAAGTTCGCATGTCCTCTGTCAGCGCCGCTCTTAAAACCCTTGGCTCCAGAGATCTTATAAAATACGATCCTCACCAGTTTATAACTCTCACAGATAAGGGTCTTGTCCGGGCGAAAGAAATAGTCAGAAAGCATGAGATCCTCAAAAGTTTTCTGAACAAAATTCTTAAAATTGAAGAATCCATAGCGGAGGATAACGCCTGCAGGATCGAACACCATCTTGACCCTGAGGTCATTGAAAAACTCGTTCACTTTGTGAAGATGGTAGAGCTTTGCCCTGTGGAAACCATCAAAAGATTTGAAAAGTATAGCAATACCTGTGAAAACTGCGAGCCGTGCCTGGAAGAAGCCCGAAAAAAACTCTCTACCAGGAATTTGGCTCAAAAAACAGCGGTTGAGACCGGCTTGACTCTGTCTGAAGCTGCCCCTGGAGACCAACTACTGGTTCAGTCCGTAGCCGGGTCCAGCGAACTCAGAACTCAGCTCGCAAAAGACGGTCTGGAAAAAGGCGCTATCATAACAATTGAAAAGATAGACTCTCTTGGCAATAGCGTCACATTGAATATAAACGGATACCATATCTCGCTGCCCAAAACGGATGCAACGCGGATATTCGTCAAGCCGTTGTAAAATTGACGTTCAAAAACAAACCCGCCGCTTAAAAAATATATCTGAAGGCTGCGCTTATCACTATCAGCAGAACTCCGGCCAGCAAAAGGTAAGGACCTGCCTTGATTTCTTCATTCATTTGGTCCGGGGTATGCCTATCGGTGCAACCCCCTCCGCAATTACTACAGTCGTGATTGGCTGGCATTTTATCTTCTCCCTACTTTTTTGTAGTCAAATGAAGTTTATTCCAAAATTACCACATCAAATTAGTCTACATTAATTAAGATGTCGTGCAACATGAATCAGTTCAGAATTTTTTGTTTTTTTCTCGCTTTCAGTCCAGAAATTCCCAAAGTTTTTAGATTATGATTTATATATGATTAAAATCAGTGTGTTATCTTGAAGGTAGCAACTGATTTAACATTATTTTGAATTGATGACAAGAAACGCCATTGTTTAAGGCAACACAAAATATAAAGTATTACATTATTGTTTTACTTTTACTTTTCATTATAACTACTAATTATCTTGGCATTGTTACCGGTTTTATGGTATCATCCGCTCCATTATTCATGATCACCTTGAATCTGTTTAACCATCATCATGGCTAATTGTGTGGGTGGTCAAATGTCAAGTTTTGGTATGTGCTTCATTAATGGCAGAGAAGAAATCTCCAAAAGAACCTCAATTCAGGAAATTACCGGGTATAGAGGTCTGCGCGCCGAGATCCACCAGAGATGACGCCGTCGGCATTGCGCTGTTTGCCATATCTGTGTTTCTCTTTCTGTCTCTGTTGTCATATGATCCGAAAGACCCCTCTTTGAATGTCGTCACAACCCGTCAATCCGTGTCAAACCTATGCGGTCTGATCGGCTCTTATATAGCCGATGGGCTGGTTCAAATACTTGGAATAGGTTCTTTCCTGGCGCCCATATCATTGGCAGTGGTAGTGTTTCGAATCTTTAGCCCATCACGGATCAGATTGACGTTTTGGGATTACTTCAGCCTCGTTGGCCTGGTCATAGTTTTGTCCGGATTGCTGGACAGATACGGCTCCGTGTCATTGCTAAAGTTTCCGACGGAATTTCCGGGAGGAGCTGTTGGCGCTTTTTTCAACGGCGCCATGACCAAGTTCTTCGGCACTGCCGGTGGCATACTTGTAAGTGTGACTCTGTTGTTGCTTTACAGCTTGCAGTTGACAAAGCGTTCAATCAGACGTTTCATTCAGGCGCTTATAAGCGCAGGGCAGCTTCCTGCGTGGTTGATGAATCTGGGATGGTCAAGTTTGAAAGAGCGTGCTTTTCGTTTAAAATCCGGATTCTACCAATGGATCACCAGTTTGCGGGAAAACAGGCGACAGGTTATGGCTTACGAGCCGGAACCCCCAATTTTAGATAGCTTGCCTGAGATTTCACCTGCAATAGCGCATTCAGAGCCAGCTAAGGCAGAACTAGTGGCTCGCCCTGAAATTGGCGTTCGTTCATGGGAGAGATTGTCGTGTCTTCCGGTAGATGACATACCGGAGCCCGACGTCAACGTTGTTCCCGAACCTGAACGTGCTGAAACAAAAGCGCCCAGACCCAAAACAACGGTGAAAACTGAGTCACTCAAGGAACCATCACCTTCCAAACTGTTCAAGTGGAAGTCAATAGAAATTGACGCAGCTTCTTCTGAAACCGGTAATCATTCGGGCGACTCTGAGGATATTCCCGATCAGGAAACACCATCAGGCGATGTCGTTCATGAGCTGAAGGAGACCTTTTCGCAAACACATACTCAAATTCCTGAGGAATCCGCTTCTTCTCGACCGATCAAAGTCACAAAAAGGGCGGACGAAAATCCTGTAGGAGTTGATGTTAAAGAGTTGAAACTTGACGACACAGATTATCACTTGCCACATCTGGATTTACTTGATACCCCACCGGCCTCTACCCGCATGGTTGATGAAAGTGTATTGGAATCCAACGCCCGGGTGCTTGAGCAAAAACTGGCAGATTTAGGGATCAAGGGAGAGGTGGTAGAAATCCACCCTGGTCCGGTGATCACAATGTACGAATTGACCTTGGCGCCTGGAATTCCTTTACGTAGGGTGTTGAATACTTCGGATGATCTTGCCATGGCGCTAAAATCAGGGTCTACCAGAGTAGTGGCCCCTATTCCGGGCAAGGACACCGTTGGAATAGAGGTGCCCAATCTCAACAGAGAGATTGTTTATTTCAAGGAAATAATTGAGTCCAAGGCTTTTGTTTCATCGAACGCTCCTCTCAAGATGGCATTAGGCAAGGAAATCGATGGTGAACCTTTTGTTTCGAGCCTGGCTCGAATGCCTCATCTTTTGATAGCCGGCGCAACCGGAACCGGTAAATCTGTTGGACTCAACTGTTTGATCTGTTCATGGTTAATGTCTTGCAGCCCTGATGACGTAAAATTTCTGATGGTTGATCCGAAAAAGCTTGAGCTTTCATACTATCAGGACATACCTCATCTGATACATCCCGTGGTGACTGAGGCTGAAAAGGTTCCAAAGGTTTTGAGTTGGGCCATCAGAGAAATGGAACGTCGGTATGATCTCTTGAGCAAGGCCGGAGCAAAAAATATCGAGGGTTATAATCAGAAACTTAAGTCAGAAATTCTGGTTAAAGAACCGGATGCGGAAGAGCCTTCGAAACTTCCTTATATCGTCATTATAATCGATGAGTTAGCTGAACTCATGATGGTGGCGGCCAAGGATATTGAAATTTCTATCGCTCGACTGGCGCAGATGGCGAGAGCCGCTGGTATTCATTTGATCCTCGCCACTCAACGACCTTCTGTAGATGTTATAACGGGCGTGATCAAGGCGAATTTTCCAGCGAGAATCTCTTATCAAGTATCAGCCAAACCGGACTCTCGTACAATTCTGGACACTGTTGGGGCCGAGAACCTCTTAGGCATGGGCGATATGCTCTTTTTACCGCCCGGCACCTCAAAGATGAGGAGGCTTCATGGGGCTTTTGTTTCAGAGAATGAAATCCGGAAAATTGCGGATTTCACCAAAGCTCAGAGATCTCCTGTGTATCTGAGTGAAATAACCTCTGCCATGACTGACTCGGAATCGACGCTAAACGGAGCGGACTCGATTGATGACGAAAAATACGACGAGGCGGTAGCCCTTGTGACCAGACTTGGGCACGCGTCAATATCGCTGATACAGAGACACATGCGAATAGGTTACAATAGAGCTGCTCGAATAATCGAAACCATGGAAAACGAGGGAATCATCGGTCCTTCAGACGGCACTAGCCGCCCACGTGAAGTTTTGGCAAGATCACTGGATTTCATTCCCGACACAAGGATCGGGGCCTGATTGATAGATCACTATCAACCGTCAAGCATTTTCACATTATCCCAAAAGTCCCAATGTGAATGACTCAGGCCAATTGCGCTCCATGGCCTCAGACAGGACCTCCGGGTCGATATTGTGGGCTTGTTTGAGAAATGGAAATTTAACAATAGGAATGTCAGGGACAATTCTTGCCAGATCACCCGGAGTGTACTCCTCTTCAGGTCCTGAAAATTCCTGAGAAACAGACAGCACAATTCCCTTTATGGGAATTTTTCTTTTCTGGAGGGCTTCCACGCTTAAAACGGTGTGATTAATCGTTCCAAGCGCCATTCGAGCCACCAGTATCGTTGGAAAACGGAGTTGCTCGATGATGTCAATCATCATCTTATGATCTTCCACCGGAGCCATCAATCCGCCGGCGCCCTCCACCACAGTCATGGTGGCGTCTTCGGAAACAGCCAGAACGTGTTCAACAATGTCTGACACTCTCAAATTGCTGTCTTCCATCGCTGCGGCCCTGAATGGGGATGCCGGCATGGCAAATCTGTAGGGAGCACATTCATCCAGCGAGAAAGACCTGTCACCGGCCTCCCATAAAATCCTGCCATCTATGGGTTCGAGCATGCCGTCCTTGATCGGACAGCCTGTTTCAACCGGTTTGATTCCGACACAGTTGATCCCTCGCTTTCTGGCTAGTCTAACAAGCCCCGACGAAATCAGGGTCTTGCCCACCCCAGTGTCCGTGCCGGATATGAAAATATTTGACATGTTAATTCGCCCCACAGATTTCAGAGATTGACAGCGCAGCCTTGGTGACCAGGAAATCCATTTCACTTTCGGACATGCAAAGAGGAGGCATGATCACAACGACGTTACCCAGAGGTCTCAGGATGACACCATGTTTCCTTATGTTCCTGGCGACCTGAGCCCCGATCTGTAAGGCTGGTGCATATGGCTCCCGGCCTGCAATATCCTCCACCAGTTCAATTCCAACCATGAAGCCACATTGTCTGATTTCCCCCACATGAGTTAAAGGTAAAATTTTCGTTTCAAGAAGATCAGACAAGAGCATTATCTTGGGCTGAAGTTTTTCAATTACATGGTCCTGTTCAAAAATTTCAATACAAGCTTTGGCGGCGGCGCAGGCCAGAGCGTTCCCTGTGTAGCTATGTCCGTGAAAGAATGTTTTATAATCTGTGTGTGCCCCCAGGAAAGCTTCAAAAATGTTTTCAGTGAACAGCGTGGCCGCCAGTGGTAAATATCCTCCGGTGAGTCCTTTGGCCACACACATGATGTCGGGCCGGACATCTTCCTTTTGGCTCGCGAACATTGCGCCTGTTCTTCCAAATCCGGTTGCGACCTCGTCGCAAATCAGCAAAATGTCGTGGTCACGACATATTTTTTCCAGTCCTTTCAGAAAACCCTGCGGATGCACTATCATGCCTGCGGCGCCCTGCACCAGTGGTTCCACTATGAGAGCCGCAATCTCATCAGACCTCTCCGCCGCCAATCTTTTAAAATTGTCTAAACACTTTTGTTTCACCTCTTCAGGCTCAAGTTCGGGGGATCGATATGGGAAAGGTGTAGGAATAGCGCAAGTTTTGAAAAGTAATGGGTTGAAGATACTGTGAAATATGTCTATACCGCCCAGACTCACCGACCCTATGGTATCTCCGTGATAGGCCTGGTCCAAGCCAACAAACATTTTCTTCCCGGGGTGACCGAGATTTCGCCAATACTGGAAAGCTACTTTGAGAGCCACTTCAACTGCGGTCGATCCGGAATCCGAATAAAAAACCCTGGTGAGACCTTCTGGGCACAGTCCTACAAGTTTTTCAGCAAGCTTTATTGAAGGAGTTCCTGCTAATCCCAGCAATGTAGAATGAGAAATTTTTTCAAGCTGGGATTTTATGGCGTCATTGATTTTTTGGTTGTTATGACCATGAACGTTGACCCATAAAGATGACACCCCATCAAGGTATTTATTTCCTTTGGTGTCTATAAGCCATGAGCCTTGACCCCGATCGATGACCAGGGGTTGTGAGGCCAGCCATTCCTCCATCTGAGTAAATGGATGCCAAAGATACTTTTTGTCGAGTGATTCCCAGTCCCGCATTTACCTTATTCCTGATTACATTAATATTTTAGGCCACTTCACTTTGATCCACGAAGGCTGATCGATCAAACCTGTATTCACCTGTGAAATAGGACAGGGCCCCAAGCCCCAGGCTCACAATAAGGCTGAACAGGTGATACACCGTGGCAAATGAAACCGCCACAATGGCCTGAATTCCATAGAGGGCGAGGGCGTAACGTCCAGCGGCGTGAAATGTTCCAATAAAACCTGGAGCCGATGGAATGGCTACGGCCAACGCTATGAAAACCTGAATTGTTACAGCGACCAGAAAAGAGCCCTGTATACCGAAGGCCAGAAGGAAAACATATGTAGTGGCTGAAAAAAGAAACCAGAGAGCCAATGAGTAAACGAAAATTATTAATGCGCGCTTGAGATTCGCCATTACCTCCACACCTTCTATCAGCTTGCGGAAGACAGATTCCATTATTCCTGCAATTCTGTCCGGGAAAATGGTTAGCGCCTTTTCTACGAGGCTTTGAACATACTCCTTTTTTGCAAGCACTATTAACACGAGGGAATAGCCTAATACCAAAGCGCCTAGAATGATCTGCCCCAGGAAAGAATATTCCCTCGAGATGTCTGGGGTCTTCCACAGCACTGCCCCGAGCAAGACCAGCAAGCCGGTCATGTCGAAAAATCTTTCCACGAGAACCGCTCCGAAGACGCTGGAAAATGAAACTCCACGCTGATGAAGCAGGTAAGGTCTTACCAACTCTCCCAATCTTGCGGGCATGATTACGTTTGCAGCCGCCCAGATATTTAGCAAATCCCAAAGCATTTTTGTGGAAAGCGAGCAAAAAGGGCTCAAAATGACGCCGAATCTCAGGGCTCGGATGAACTGACATCCTACGGCAAAAACCAGCCCCGGGATCAAGTATATCGGCTTCATTTGACTCAACCCATCTACAAAATCATTCCACGAGATGTCTCTGAACGTCAACCACAAGAAGAAAACGCCAAGTAACGATCCAGTAACGATCAACAGATTCCGTTTGTGGTTGTTTTTACTTGCCATCTATACGTCCCTGGTTTTCAATAAAATACGAGATGGTGGAGTCCAGTCCTTCTTCCAGCGCTATGGTAGGTTTCCAGTTTAATGCTTTTCTGGCAAGGGTTATGTCGGGCTTTCTCCTTGTCGGGTCGTCTTTGGGTAATGGTTTATAAGTGATGGTGGACGACGAGTCAGGTATCATTTCGAGAACTTTCTCCGCCAGTTCTTTTATTGTTACTTCGTGAGGATTCCCGAGATTCATCGGACCAGTTTCAGCGCTGTTCATAAGCTTTATCAAGCCATCGACCAGGTCGGAAATGAAGCAGAAGGAGCGGGTCTGCGAGCCATCCCCGTAAATGGTGATCTCATGTCCTAGTAAAGCCTGGCAGATGAAATTACTGACGACCCTTCCATCATTAGGAAGCATCCTGGGCCCGTAGGTATTGAATATCCGCGCTATGGCGACATCCACTTCATTGTAATCACGATAACCTACGGTCAATGTCTCCGCCGCCCGTTTACCTTCGTCATAGCATGCGCGAGGGCCCACTGGATTCACATTCCCCTGATAGGATTCCGGTTGAGGATGAATCTCAGGGTCTCCATATACCTCTGAAGTGGAAGCCAGCAAAAACCTGGCCTTCAGTCTTTTGGCCAGACCAAGCATGTTCAGGGTTCCAAGGACTGAGGTCTTCAAAGTTTTTATGGGGTTGCTCTGGTAATGCACGGGAGAGGCCGGGCATGCCAGGTGATAGATCTCATCCGCTTCAATGAGTATTGGATTGACAACATCGTGTCTTATGAATTCAAAATGCGGATTTTCCATCAAGGGCCATATATTACGTTTTGTGCCCGTGAAAAGGTTGTCGAGACAAATCACCTCGGCACCTGAATTGAGCAAAACCCTACACAGATGACTCCCTATGAAACCGGCGCCGCCAGTTACCAAAACTGTTTTCATTATTAAGGCTCCAATGAAATGTTAAAGACATTTTAGTATCCACAAGCCGCATGTTTATGTCAATCTTTAAGCGGGCTTCCGGGTTGGTTACTGCGCCGGTCATTGCAATATAACGCGCTGACCGATTCCCGAGACTACTTGGCAATGCCTTGTAACTTTGAATCCTGTTTTTGCAACTCGTTGAATAAACACATTAAATTACGCGTTATGATTAAATTTGGGCCTGAGCCTAGAGTCAATGGTTCCTCACTCTGACAATTGAAATTAATTGGAGCCCATTTTTGGCCAAAAATCATCTTCACTAATGAAATTGGTTATTTTATAATCGTTACGTTTATGTAACAGTTCCGGGCTTCAGCAAAACTTTATCCGTATTGTTTTGTCATAGAGCTTGGACTGGTTGTTTAGTAATGTTTTCTACGGGTATCGTTTCTCATAAATGACTAATCATAAGACAGAATTAAATTATTTTCTTCCGTTTGTTCTGCTCATGACAGCCTACAGCGTCATCGTCACCATAATTTCAGGAGATCTGGGATTTGAAGGGGATGACTGGTGGATCTTCAGTTGGCCATATTGGAACAGCTTTCCACAGTCCGTATTTATCTATGCCAGAGAATCTCTGAGACCTCTGGAGGGAGTTTACTGGATAGGCCTGTTTGAGATCTTCGGTTTCAACAAAATAGTTTTTCATTTTTTCTCGCTTATGCTGCTGGTTCTTGCATCCTCATTGATGGGCGCCTGCCTGCTGAAGGCCTTTCCCGCTCGGAGATTGCTCGCAGCATCTGCGATGTTGATGGCTTTTTTCATCCCGACTGTTTCGTGTCTGACTTTTGTTGTAACTACCGATAATTCCAGATTGAGCATGGTATTTTTTTGGGCCTGCGTGCTGGCTTTTCAACGCTGGATTGAGCGGGGAGGCAAATGGAGTGATTTGCTTCTGCCTGTCTTCCTATATATTTGCGCATTTTTGACCTACGAGGCCCCCAGTTTACTCATATTCTCAATCCCATTGTTCGTTGTCCCCATCTACTTCAGACTGGCAGACTCACCATCAAAATTTGAATTCGCAATGAAAATGTTTGCAGGAATCTTGGCCGGTTTCTGCGGAGCCCTTTTCCTTAGGTTCCTTTTACTCAAGGGCGGCGCTGTTTCCCACAAACATTTTCTACCACCTTTCGAACTGATCTGGTCATATTTTGCTTTAATCCCGGTCTACCTTGCAGAGCCTTTCGTATCCATTCAGTTGGATTGGCATTCAGTGTCCATCGGTCTTTTGATGGTGGCAGCGTTGACTTTCATCATTTTCTATTGCGATAGCTCAGAATCCACCAAACACTCTACCACCGAGTCTTTTGACCTTCAGAACAGTAAACTTTACATTGCCCTGATCGCAGTGGTGATCTTTATCCTCGGCATGGCCCCTTACCAACTAGCTGGATATGGGTCTGTCACTCCAAAAATAGCTGACACTGTTCTGTCAAAATATGGATTGTTACCCGACGGAAACACGGCTTGGTTCAATTTTAACTGGTCCAGCAGAATTTATTCGTCGGCCTCTTTTGGACTTGCGATCCTTTTTGGATTATGCGCCGGTTTCTGGACCACCGACAGAGCGCAGAAACTGGCCAAAGTCGGTGTTGTGACCGTTTTGGGGTTCCTCATAATTTTTCACTCCGGCCTCATTACAGACTGGAGAGAAGCGGCCGCGAAAAGAAATTCAATCTGCGAAAGTCTGGTTTCCGAGGCCCCGGATGTGTTGCCCAATACTAATTTTCTGTTTTTGAATCTTGAATATCATCACAAAAGAGCCGCTGTGTTTCGGGGATGGGGAGGACTGAAGGAACTGGTCAGGATGCTATATGACTCCAGAGATCTCGGAGCGTTTTATGTTCATCCTTACGCCTGGAGTTGGCCTAATAAAGTATGCCAGCAAGGCATCGCCCGTCGGGACGGTTTCTGCACTAGAGGCGTGAAGCTCGACAACCCTTTACCTTTGGAAAGCCTGGTCATTCTAAACAGATTTGGCGACAAGCTAAAAGTTGTGGAAAAACTGTCGTGTTTTGACAGCATGGCGCCTACAGGAATATGCTGGAAGGATATATCCCAGATACAATCGAATCCGGATCGGATCGTGGGCTGGTCTGATACTGTTCTGACACCTCAGCGGGTCATGAAAAATGCTTGGTCGTCGGGATTGATTACCACGTTGAATTTATCGCGAATAAGCCTGGGATACCGGATTCTAAACAAATGGACTTATACCGTTCTATCTCGGGACCGCGGAATTCGAGCTATAAAATGAGCCGAGCGGTCCCCTGTCGTTGAAATGCCGGGACGAGTCCATCACATCATTTTTTTATGATCAAATCCTGGTTGGTTTTGATCTTTTCCACACCATCCCATTGCGCCAAAATTTTTTGCTCCTCCTTGCTTATTTGTTCCAAGGTGTTTAAAGAGTTTGCTTTCCTCTCTACCAGAATCAGACTGTCCAGAGGTAACATACCCTGCATTGCGGCGCCTCTGGCGCTAATCCCGTCTCTGGTGATCGACGCTACTTTTTCCGGGTCTAGGTTAACTTCCTGAAAAGGGTAAAGAAAGTAGGCATTGATCTTGCGGTTACCGTAGACAATTTTGATCCACTCGTTGAGCCCATCGACCCCCTGAAAAACTACTGCGTTATTGGACAAATAATACTGTAGGTCCAGAAAAAGAAAATTGGCCCCGTCCTGAACATTTGGAACATGGCTCAAAAGACTTTTTGTAATGTTGTCCCGATGTATTTTTGCCTGAATCCAATCGCTTCGAAGTGAAATCTGGGAAAAGGCGTTTACGAAAATGAAAGCCACCAGACTATATCTGATGGCCGACCCCCGCGCTTTAGACCCTCTCAGGAGAGCCATAGGCAAGCATATTACCAATGCGGCCCCAAATCCAGCCGACGAAAATATTCTACTCTGACTCGTAAAACCAACCTCTGGACTATATCCGGCAAGCAGGTAGGGGGCCATGCCAAGTCCAAAAAAAGAAAATGAACAGAATACCATCCAAATGAAATTGTCTGGTGCTGGAACGTTGTCTTTCCGCCCGTCCGAATAGAGAACCCCTCCTGAAACCCACTTCAGAAGTAATAGTGCAAACAAACCGTAAAGACAGGCCCATAGCAGACTACCCGGATCAAAACGTAACGATTGCATGGGTAAAACAATGTACTGAATAAACACACTCAGGTATGAAAAAGCCAGCTCCAGTGGAGGAGTCAGAGATTTATGCCCAACAGCGCCACCTGCGAAAACCATGAATCTGATTGAGAGAAAGATCATAAAACTCAGTGTTGTCGCTAAACCAAGTTTTATCAAAAACCTCATCCTGGAATCACTTCCCCCATGACGCCCGAATACCGGAAAGACCATGAAAGGAACTGAAAATATCAACAATGCGCAGTTTTCATAAGTGAGGGTAGCCAGACAGTAAAAAACAACCGGCAAGATAAGTTTGAAACTTTTATCTGACTCCCGGGCCCAACCCTGAAAGAACCATACGGAAATCCAGAAAAACAAGCATGATATTCTTGAATTGTCGGTGTGAAGCATGTAAACAAGGTTGGCTAGGGGAGTTATCACAAACGCAAGCAGTCCGCTCATGACCGCCCACTCTTTGTAGCGCGGAAAAGCTATCAGAAGGCATCTGGTCATCATCAGGCATGAAAGCCCCAGCAATATTAACGATCCTGCAAGAAAAGCCGGTTCGTATAGACCAAATGTTTCGTATAACGTCAGCCAGTAGAATCCTTCTATCGGTCTTTTCGATTCTTGGGCGTAAATAAGGAGAGAATCCGGGAAACTGTTCCAGAAAGGTATGCCGAAAATCCACCAGTCATCACCCTGAAAACCTATATCTCCTGTGAGATACAGAAATACCGCTATGGAAAACCCAAAACACAACATCATCATGCCAATGATGGCTCTGTCCGACTTTGAATACTTCGTGTTACCGATTAAATTTTTTATCATTGTGGGTTGTTTGCACCTGGATGCCGGTCATAACGTGACTATTTTCAAAAATGATAACAATTGTGATCATTGAAGTCCATGTTGGGCCCAACGATCAGGTCATCAAAATTTCACACACTTTAATTCATGATGCTGGTGGCTAAAAAATGATCAATAATATTAACGAATTTGAAAATGATGACATCCAAGACGAAAACGTCGTGATCATCCCCATAAATGGGATTCTCGATCTGCACACATTCGATCCAAAGCAGCTAAAAAATCTCTTGGATGACTACATTGAAGCCTGCCTCGAAAAATCCATACTGGACATCAGGATCATTCATGGTAAAGGAACCGGCACACTCAAAAAGAAGGTTTGGTCCTTATTGCTTAAACATCCCTGTGTCCAAAGAGTCGAACAGGCTCCTTTGGAAGCAGGTTCATGGGGAGCGACTCTAGCGCGTCTCAAACATCCTGTTTAGCCTCACCCTGAAACATACGACCCGCTTTGTTTATTGCTCTGTAGGTAACTGACCGAGCCGGATTTTTCACTAAACAGTAAATTTTCACTTATAACCGTACAAAAGTGATAAGAAATTTTTATATTCTTTTGTTCTCCACTAATATTGACAAATCAAAGTATGAAGGTTAAAAATTAGTTCGAGAAGACTAACTTAGATAGTCAAAGATAGCTCCTCATCAATTATTGAACATGCGTGGTTTGGAGAACATCCATGAGCCCGAGAACCTCTAAGAAAAGGTGCTTTAATTGCCCTTCGTTGCATAACAGGAGATGCCTGGCCGGCAGAACTGAGAAGTTGTCCAATTACAAGCCGGGTCAAAAAGGAAAAATCATGCAGGTTTGTGGAGACTCTGATTTCAGATTAAGGATGATGGAAATGGGTTTTGTACGAGGCGCCGATATTGAAGTGGTGAAATATGCTCCACTAAATGATCCTATGGAATTTATAGTAAAAGGCTACCACGTCACGTTAAGACGGGACCAAGCGGCTGACATTCTTATGGAAGAGCCTGAGAAAGCAGCTTGAGGGATACATGCGAGAAAAATTGGTCGTCGCCCTGGCAGGAAATCCAAACGCTGGTAAAACTACAATTTTTAATGGGCTGACAGGGGCTCGTCAACATGTGGGCAATTGGCCCGGTGTGACGGTAGAGAAAAAAGAAGGCTCTTTAAAACATAAGGGTCAACACGTACATGTCGTAGATTTACCCGGAACTTACTCTCTAACCGCTTTTTCCCTCGAAGAAATAATAGCTCGTAACTTCATAGTTGATGAAGGCCCCGATATCGTAATAAATGTAGTCGATGCCTCAAATCTTGAAAGAAATCTCTACCTGACTGTTCAGTTGCTTGAAATGGGATGTAAGGTGGTAATTGCGCTGAACATGATTGACGTGGCGTCTTCCAGGGGCATTGACATAAACGCGGCTGAGCTTGCTGAGTTGTTTGGAGCGCCTGTAATAGCGACAAACGGTAAGAAAAACGTCGGACTTGAGCAGTTGTTGGATACTGTCATTTCTGAAGTGCGGAACCCTGAGTCTCAGAAAGACTTACTTTCCTTAAATTACGGAATAGAAATTGAGGAAGAACTCGAAAAAATAGAACTTGCTTTACAGAAATCGAACCTTCAGGACGCATTTCTTTCTAACAGATGGCTTTCTATAAAACTTCTCGAAGGTGACGTGGAGATATCAAAAAAAATCCACACTTACCCCAATCATGCCGTCATATTTTCTCAGATAGACAAAAGTCGTCAGCATCTGAGTGACATATTTGGAGACAATCCTGAAATTCTCCTGGCCGACTCGCGATACGGTTTTATCTCAGGCGCTGTGAAAGTTTCTGTAAAAATCGAGCGCAGAGACCGCGTAGATGTCAGTCAACAGATTGACAGAGTTTTAACGGACCGATTTCTTGGCCCCATCATACTTCTGGGAGTTCTTTACTCTGTTTATATGTTTACATTTCAGGGTAGCGAGCCACTGGTAAAATATTTTGAATTCTTTTTCAAATGGCTTGGAGAAACGGTTTCAGAATTTCTTCCTGAAGGTTTGCTAAAATCACTGATTGTTAGTGGAATAATAGACGGTGTCGGTGGGGTGTTGGGATTCACGCCCCTGATAGCATTCATGTTTCTAACGATAGCCATCCTTGAAGACACGGGGTACATGGCGAGGATAGCATTTATGCTTGACCGGGTTTTGAAAGGCTTTGGCTTACATGGGGCGTCAATGCTGGCTCTGATGGTTTCCGGCGGGATAGCTGGCGGTTGCGCCGTGCCAGGAATCATGGCAACCAGGACCATGAAAGAGCCCAAAGAGCGTTTAGTCACGATACTGGTGGCTCCATTAATGAATTGTGGAGCAAAATTACCCGTTTACGCTTTGCTTATCGGCGCCTTTTTCTCGGGATCCAAAGCCTCGATCATGTTTCTGCTGACGATCATATCCTGGGGAATGGCTTTGATAGCAGGAAAGATCATTCGCTCAACTGTTCTAAAGGGCCCTTCAGCTCCATTTGTTCTTGAACTTCCACCTTACCGTCTCCCCACATTCAAAGGTTTAATCATCCACACTTGGGAAAGGACATGGATGTATGTGAAAAAGGCTGGAACCTCCATTCTGGCTGTCTCCATACTTATTTGGGCCATGATGACCTTTCCGGATTTACCTGAGGACAGACAAAAAGTTTTTGATGATAAATCAGAGAAGATCACCTCGAGTTTTCTACTAGAACCCGGTGTCAGCGATTTTTTTAAATCATCCACTGACATAGAGGCCTTCCAGGATTTCAGGAAACACTTTGAAGGGAAAAAGAGAAAGGATCTGGAAAAACTCAACCCGTTGTTTTCTTCTCTATGCGTTACACTGGAGGAACTTGGAGCGAATGGGCGGTCCAAATCGGAGATGGAATCGGCTGCGGTGATGGCGGCCAACGCCTATTTAAATTTCAGCAAATCCTTGTTACTTGTGGAAAGTGACAGGCAGAGTGAAAAACTACGTTACACGGTTGGCGGTCGCCTTGGGACAGCTTTGGAATACGTGAGCAGCCCGCTTGGGTTCGATTGGCGAACCAACGTAGCGTTGGTCGGAGGTTTTGCTGCTAAAGAGGTGGTTGTTTCTACTTTGGGCACGGCATATAGCCTGGGCACAGTGGATCCGGGACAAGCCGGTGACTTGGCTGAACAGCTCAGAAACGAGCCGGGATGGAACCCATTGGCCGCCTTCACACTCATAATGTTTGTGATGCTCTACGCGCCATGTTTTGTCACACTGGTGGTCATCAGAAGAGAGACCGGAAGATGGAGATGGACATTTTTTGCAATGATATACACCACGACTCTGGCATACTGCGTAGCGCTAATTGTCAAAACCGTCGGCACATTCCTGGCCATAGGAGTTTCCTGATCCGGTATAACGTTGGGTCTTAAAAATGGATAATATTACTGTAATTTTAATAGTTCTTCTTGCTGCCTTGTACCTGGTAAAAAAATACTGGAAAAGCTACATTCGCTCTAAAGACGGGGCTTCGGGATGTGGCTGCAGTGATTGCAAAAACTGCAATGTTTCAGGCTCCGATTGTTCCACAAACAAAAATTAGTCCGGAAACATATCTTTTCATTTATTTTTTTCTATTTTTGATACTATACAGCGACATTTGGCAAAACTTTTTTGTGTAAATGTAGTCAGAACGTCCGATATGACATTTATTGGAGGTAAATTTGAAAATCAGATTCTGGTTGTTACCCCTGTTGATGGTTTCGGTTTTAATGTTGAATGGATATGCTCTGGCAGCGGACGCGCAAATCGAACAGGAGATCAAGGAAACCCTGAAAAGATATGCTGAAGCCTACGAGAAAAGGGACGTCAAGGCATTGGTCGGTTTCTTCTCTACTGATCCAAATGTGATCATGATTGATGGAATCTCTGAATTCCCGATTGTAGGAATCGATCAGATCAAAATCACCTTTGATCGTGATTTCTCTCAGATCCAGGCCTCAAGAATCGAATATACCAAAACATACGTTGGCGGTAAAGGCGACACTGCCTGGTTCACCACGTCCCTGATCGGTCACATCAAGGTTGAAAATCAGGAAAGCCCTATTCCGGCCTTGTGGAGTGGCGTCATGCAAAAAAAAGATGGTAGGTGGTTCATCATGCAGTCGCATTTTTCGTACGTTCCGATTGTGGAGTTCGAAGAAACACCTACCCCGGAACCACCGGCACAGAAGAAATAATGACTGTTTCCGGAAGAATTTCTTGAACCCCAACCATTTCAGGATGGTTTGGGTTCAATCATCTTCATCCGTCTTAAGAACCGCCAGAAAAGCAGACTGAGGGATTGAAACGCTTCCCACCTGTTTCATGCGCTTCTTGCCTTCTTTCTGCTTCTCCAATAGCTTCTTTTTACGAGTTATATCTCCTCCGTAACACTTGGCGGTGACATCCTTCCTCATTGCGGAAACAGTTTCTCGAGCTATTATTTTCCCCCCTATGGCGCCTTGCACCGCTATCTTGAATAACTGCCTTGGGATTTCGTCTTTGAGCCTTTCACAGGACTTTCGAGCCCTCTGATGAGCGCGATCCCTATGAACAAGCATGGAAAGAGCGTCCACCCTTTCACTTGCCACCAATATATCAACTTTTACCAGTTCCGTTGAGCGATACTCCAGGAACTCATAATCGAATGAAGCGTAACCTCTTGATATTGATTTGAGTTTGTCATAGAAATCAAACATGACCTCCGACAGTGGCAGTTCAAATACCAGTTCAACTCGGCTGGTGTCCAGATATGCCATGTCCCTCTGAACCCCCCTGCGGTCTATACATAGAGAAATGACCGGCCCGAGGTATTGTTCCGGCAATATTATCGACGCCTTGATAAATGGCTCCTTTGTCTTTTCTATGTAAACCGGATCAGGATATTTGGCCGGATTATCTATCATGATTTCCGAGCCATCCTTAAGGGTCAGCAAATATTGGACTGATGGCGCTGTTAAAATGAGGGATAGTCCAAATTCCCTCTCAAGCCTCTCCTGAACAACCTCAAGATGTAATAGTCCAAGAAAACCACACCTGAACCCATGCCCGAGAGCAGTGGAATGATCCTTGTCGAAAGTCAGTGAAGCGTCATTCAATTTCAGTTTCTCCAACGCTTCGGCCAACTCCTGATAATCATCCGAAGATATCGGATAAAAAGATGAGAACACTACCGGTTTTACCAACTGAAAGCCCTTGAGTGGAGTCTCACAGGGATTCTCATCAAGAGTTACGGTGTCACCGATTCGCGTGTCACTGACGGTTTTAATCCCCGCTATCAGATAACCAACTTCACCGGCAACCAGTTTTTTCACCGGCTTTCTCTCGATGAGAAAAATACCGGTTTCCTCAACCCTGTAAACAGCGCCTGTTGACCATAGTCTTATGTTCTCTCCCTGCTTTAACTCCCCATCGAAAATTCTGATGTGTACGATGGTGCCTCTGTACGGATCCCAATGGGAATCAAAAATCAGGGCTTTCAGAGGTGATTCCTGATTGCCTTTGGGTGGGGGGATAATACTTACTACGGCTTCAAGCACATCTTCTATTCCGGTTCCTTCTTTGGCTGAAACCATTATGGCTGTTTCAGGATCCAGACCCAAATCTTTGTCTATTTGATGTTTAACTCTTTCTACGTCCGCTGCCGGGAGATCAATTTTATTGATGATTGGAATTATTTCCAGGTCCTGTTCAACCGCCATGTAAAAATTGGCCAGGGTTTGAGCCTGAATCCCCTGACAGGCGTCGATAACTAAAAGAGCCCCTTCGCAGGAAACCAAAGCCCTAGATACTTCGTAGGAAAAATCGGCGTGACCGGGAGTGTCAATCAGATTCAAGGTGTAATTTTTACCGTTTTTGGCCTTGTAAGGAAGCGCCACCGTCTGGCTCTTTATCGTGATTCCACGTTCTCTTTCAATATCCATCGTGTCCAGCATCTGATCGTGGAATTCATGATCACCGACCACTCCCGTAATTTGAAGCAGTCTGTCTGCCAATGTGGATTTGCCGTGGTCTATATGAGCAATAATACAAAAATTTCTTAGATGATCCATAAAAAAGGCTCCATTTAGGCCAAGATTTGCAGAATTTATTGGTTCATTCACTCTAAAAATGAATGTTCCTGTTGTTTTTTGTTCCGTTTCACACTTTTTAAAAAATTAAAAAAGGATTTACTTCAACAAAGACCTGTGACTCAATTTATAGATGAGCCCCCTCGGAGTCAACATGACTATGTCGTCTCCCTTTTTGACCGGCCCGATGGCGTCCGGTTCCGGAGGGTCGAAGGATGAAATCGCTGCGGAAAGTAAATCTCGCCCGGAGATGAGTTTGGACAGTGACGCTACATAAAGCATTGAGTTCAGTGGAGATTTATTCAGTTCCACCACCGTGTCTCCAAAAACTTCCAGTCCTGATGGGAAACCACCATTGATATAGTACGCCAAAACACCGCCCAGAATGTACCCTTTTTTCAGGGCAAGCTCTGGATCAATCAAATAGGTCTTTCTGGTGTATAGATAATTGGCTGCCAACCATACCGTCTTACCGTTCCATTTCGCTGTATTCATAGCGGTCACTCTTAGGTAGCCCAGAGGCAAGGTCAGAGTTGTGACAGCTTTTCCGGATTTGAAAGATTCTTCCAGGTCCAATCCCATAAGGAGCCTGGTGGAAGTATCGGCAACCAACAGGGCGTTTTCATAAACCGGTAAAGCCCTGAAAGAGGGCTGTATGTAGGCTGGAACTTCAAAAGACTCAGGTGGGCCATTATTATTGCCCAAATCCATCCTTCGGACTTCAATTTTTTCATTTTCACGTCGTAACAGAACCAGAAACCTGTTGGAGGTGGCCCCAAACCCTAATATTTCCACCGGTTCTGCCGGATCAATTAATTGACCAGCCTTTTCCCATGCCAGTGAGTTTGAGGGCTTGGCCAGGAGGGCTTTGATCGGAACCCAGTTGCCCCAGATCAGGATGGCTCCAAGGACAACTATGGGGACCGCAACATTTACAAGGTAATTCAGCCTGCTTGAATAGACGTCTTCTTTTGAAAATCGGATCTCGGTGTCAAATTTTTTTCTTATTCCGGCCTTAAGCCTGACGTACCCCACAAACACTTCTACGGCCATAATAGCCGAAAAAAAGGCCATCAATTCGTAAAAATAATTTCGATTGGTGAAGGCCCATACCCCATAAGTAATGTATAGCACATATTTGCTGGTGATTGTGATTCTGGCCTTTAAACCCATCACATTGATTATCACACCGAATACCACCACTATCAGATAGAGTGTGACGTACACTGCGCCTATCAACGGTTCCACCAGGTGATGGAAAATGGCAAGCATGGCCACCACCACCATGCCGAACTGGTCACAAACCAGGTCAGTGAAAGCCCCAGATTGAGAAGCTTTTCCCGTGTTCCTGGCGTAAGCCCCATCCAAACCGTCACAAATTATGTGGCACAGAAGGAAAATTGCGGCCAACCATGGCTTTCTTACAAAATAGAGAATTACCCCGGCTAATAACGATATTCCAACATAAGAAATAGTATCCGGAACCAGGCCCAATTTGATGAACGGTGGAAAAATCGCAGAAGTTAGTCTGGTCCTTTGATCGGCGAACCATTGCTGCAGTTTTTTTTCCCTCCCGAAATAGTTAAGGAATTCCCTGGGAGGGTTGGATTTTGACAATCCTTCGTTTGGTTCCAGATTCTCCGGCATTAGCGCTATGACTCATTTCGTGGTCAAAAATTTTAATTAAAGGGTTTCAGGATATTCAATCCTGATGTAGAAAAAAACGTTTCTTCAAATTAAAGCTGTTCAGCGATGAGCCTGGCGTTTTCCTTAATCATTTCCATATTACCGGGAACCGGCTCCCACGCGCTGATAGGTAAAGAGTCTCCAAACCAACGTGGCGTGACATGCATGTGGACGTGAGAAACGACCTGATTTGCCGCCTTGCCGTTTAGCTGCATGATGTTTATACCATCAGGTTTTAGAGTTTTCTTGATGGCCACCGCTATCCTTGCCGCCACGATCGACATCAGTCCGTAGTCCTCGGTTGATATGTCAAAAATGGTTTCACTGTGCTCCTTGGGAATGACCAGCGTGTGTCCGGGGTTTAAAGGGTTTATATCCATAAAAGCTAATATTTTATCATCTTCATAAACCTTGAAGCACGGAATTATTCCATCCACGATTTTGCAAAATACACAGTTCTCATCTTTTTTCATTGGGCACTCCATTGGTCGGACCGGGCTGATAAAAGTGAATTCCCAGAATTCAGGAATTTTTTCTATTCCTCGATTCCCTCGAAAAGGGCTGAACTCAGGTACCTCTCCCCTGCGCTAGGCAGAATGGTAACTATTGTTTTTCCGTGGAACTCCTTGCGTTGGGCCAGTCTTAAGGCTGCGCATACTGCGGCCCCTGAAGAAATGCCGCTGAGCATTCCTTCTTTTTTTGAAAGTAACCGGGAGCATTCGATGGCCTCATCGCTGGAAACCTGTTGAACCTCATCAATTATTGACAGGTCAAGGACTTCAGGTATGAAGCCTGCGCCGATTCCCTGAATTTTGTGCGGCCCCGGCATTGCCTGTTTCCCTTGCAGTGTTTGGGAAATTATTGGGCTCTCTGAAGGCTCCACAGCAACTGAAAAGATGTTTTTCTTCATCCTGTTTTTCATGAATCTTGAAACTCCGGTTATTGTGCCGCCGGTTCCCACTCCGGACACAAAAACATCTATTTTACCCTCAGTCTGTTCCCATATTTCAGGGCCGGTTGTTTCTTCGTGCGCAAGAGGATTTGCCTGATTTTTGAACTGTTGAGGCATGAAAAATTTTTTGGGGTCCTGCTCCACTATTTCCTCTGCTCTGTCAACGGCGCCTTTCATTCCTTTGGACCCATCAGTTAGGGCAAGATTTGCCCCCAACATCCTCAACACCTTGCGCCTTTCTATGCTCATCGTTTCTGGCATTGTCAAAGTGAGTTTATAGCCTTTGATTGCGCAAACGTAAGCTAGACCAATGCCTGTATTTCCACTTGTGGGTTCAACTATTTCAACGCCTTTTTTTATCAACCCCCGTTTTTCTGCGTCTGCCACCATGTAAACGGCTATTCTGTCTTTTACGGAATAGGCGGGGTTCCTGCCTTCGACTTTTGCCAAAATCAGGGCTTCTGTTTTGCCTGCGATCCTGTCCAGCCTGACCAACGGTGTCTTCCCTACGGCCGCTATGTTGCTGTCAAAATATTTCTCCATTTTTCCAAACCTCTTTGTGTAAATACTTTATTGGTTCAAGAACTGATAAATCGTAGGGTCTACAATGCCTGCCTGTTCAAAACCGCGCTTTCGCAGAATACAGCTGTCACAGTGGCCACAAGCTTGTCCTGAAGAATTTGGATCATAACATGAAGTTGTCAGAGAATAATCAACTCCCAGTTTTAAACCCGTCTCAATTATCTGTGCTTTGGTCTTTTTTAACAATGGCGTATGAATTTCAACAGTCATAGAACCTTCGACCGTTTTTTTCATGGCTAGGTTAGCCATCTTTTGAAAAGCTTTTACAAATTCGGGCCTGCAGTCAGGATATCCCGAATAATCCATGGCATTTACACCTATGAATATGTGGCATGAGTCCGTTACCTCAGCCCAGGCCAAAGCCAAAGACAGGAAAACCGAATTCCTGGCAGGAACATAAGTCACTGGAATAGTGGTTTCGCCAAAGATCGTATCTTTTGGAACCGGTATGTTGTCTGTCAATGCCGAGCCGCCTATTCTGTCCAGAGGCAAATCCAGAATCAAGTGTTCCGACACCCCCATCATTTGGGCAATTTTACTGGCTGCCTTCAGTTCAATCCGATGGCGTTGATGGTAGTTAAAACTCAATGCTCTGACTTCGTATCCCTCATGCCTGGCTATTGCCAGACAGGTAGTAGAATCCAATCCACCAGATAGAAGCACTATTGCCCGATTGTTGGAATCAATTGTTGCGCTTTTCATAAACCGATGATTCTCTGGATTAGATGATTCACGGAATGAGACCGGTGATGTCCTCCGGGGAGAAATCTACAAAAGCAAAGATCGCATTTTCTACCCGCTTTGTTTCATCTTTCATTTCCATGAGTCGTTTGACAGCTTCGGAGGTTTTCCCATATGTGTCTATCAAATACAAAAACCTGTCATCAAGACTGACTACATTGTCATGAACCACTCTTTTATCCGCGTAGAACAACAGGTGTTCTTCACAGACTCGGACAGCAACATCCGAACGTAGAATAACGTGCTGGACTATAACGTTCCCTACCGTAGCAAGGCCTTCCTCAATGAGGATTTCTTCCCCAACAATGTCGTGATATCTTTTTCCACCAACTATGCTAGGGTATTTCCCAATGTCATGCAACAGGCACGATGCCCTCAATAAATCCATATCTATTTCTAAGTGATTCCTGACTTTCTCACCTATCAGCCGACCAACCTCCCAAACTTTTTTGGAATGAAGAATTATATGATTCGGGGTATTGTGCTTTTCCAATAACCAGATACATTCTTGCTCATCTGGAAGCGTATTTATGATCATGAGTGTTCGTCTCTTGGTTGCTTCATCAGCGCCGGCTTCTCAGGATTTTGTTTCTTGCTCCATCACTTTTTAGGTTCTGAAGGCTCCCTGGGTTCATCGAACTTGAACTTCAGTGATATTACGCCATCTGAGAATTTCTTGTGTATTTTAAAAGGTAGTTTATCATAAACCTTCAACATTGGCTGGTTGGAAAAAAGAACATCTGCCTTAAAACCAATCAGGTTCCGCTCTTTAGCTATTTCCACCAGATAGTTCAGCAGAAAACTGGCAATCCCACGACCCTGATAATTTTCATCGACCATGAAAGCAGTATCGGCATAGCCTTCCCCCGGCTCAATCATATACCTGGCCTCACCTATTATGCGTCTGTTTTCCCGCGGCCCCATGGTCACGACTATCGATATTCCTTCATCTTCATTTATGTTGCAATATTGCTGAAGATTTTTGTGTGGCATACTCCTGCGGGGGCTAAAATAACGAAAATAGACCGAACTTTCGGATAGGTTATAGAACAAGTCTCTGATCATTGACTCATCGGTGGGTTTGATCACTCTTATGTGACATTCCAGGCCACCCTTGAAAATTTTATCGGTCCTGATGCGTCGTCGTAAATCATAGCTGACGCTCTTGTAATAGAATTGATCCTGATACAGGTAACCCATTTCCCTAGCTGATCTCATCAGATCTTCCCGATGATCAGGATGAGCCACCTCAATAAGCGCCATTGCCCGCTCTCGAATTGTGCGGCCTCCCAAATATGCAATTCCGTATTCAGTGACGATGTAATTAACCTCACCCCTGTTGAGGATAACCGCCGCTTTTGGGCCAAATGAAGGCACAATGGTGGAACGCCCGCTTTTTATCGACGTGGACCTCAGGCATACAATTGACCTCCCGCCCCGGGACAGGTTGGCGCCCATCATGAAATCATGATCACCGCCGGACCCTTCAAACGCCGTCCAAGACGGATTCCCCTGACGAATTTGACCCCTGAGATCGACCTGGAGCGCAATATTTATAGCGACCACCTTGTCATTAGCGGCTATAAATGTAGGGTTGAGCACTACATCAGACGGATATAACTCGATGAGGGAATTTTCGTCTATAAAATCGTAAAGTCGGCGTGTTCCCATGCAGCAGGTAGCCAGTGATTTACCCCTGTACATTTTCTTTGTGCTGTTGTTGACAGCCCCGCATTCTATCAAATCCACCAGCGGATCGGCCATGAATTCTGTGTGAAGCCCAAGGTTTCGTTTGTCTCTCATGTGATCCATGAGTCCTTGAGAAATGCCGGCAAATCCAAATTGAAGAATTGACCCATCTTCTATAAGTTCACCGCAATAACGGCTTATGAGCAATTCCCTCTCCTGGAGTTCTTCCTGTTGCAGTTCATTCAATTCTTCATCTGCTTCAACCAGAAAATTGATGCGCTCGGCAAGCACGTTTGAGTCACCATAGGTTCTTGGCATCCTGGAATTGACTTGAGCTATCACCAGACGCGCAGATTCCAGAGCTGACATGGTGATGTCCACTGAAACTCCCAGGTTAAAGCGCCCGAATCTGTCCGGCGGAGTAACCTGGATTATGGCCACATCTATACCTATTCGACGGTTTCTGAAAAAGTTGGGAATCTGAGAATGGAACAGCGGCACATAATCGGCCTCAAGTGGATGCTCCGATTCTCCTGTTCTACCTCCCACGAAAAAACTCTTGATGGTGAAGCGCCCCGGAATTTTTGACGCCAATTCAGTAGCTTTGGGGCCTCGTATAAATTGAACAAACTCCACGTCTTCCAGATATGATTTTCCGAGCGCCTCTATGACTGCGCCCGGTTCACAACAACTACTACCAAGATAGACTCTATCTCCATTTTTTACATGAGAAGCGGCTTGTTGCGCTGTCACCAGTTTGGACGCATACCGCTGTTGCCATGATTGCATAGTGCGCTCCAATAGTTATGCTAGGTTGTTATAAATTCGGAGATCAAGATTAATTCAACCTTCCAGCTTTTTATTCTAATCCAATTTCAGCCAGTTTATCACTAAATAATATTTCTCTTTTTTAATATTCCGGCTACCCTTGGAAATGAATATCGCCTAACGCATTATTTGTTGATATACTTCAGCCTCCTTTAAAGTATACAGAAAAATTTTGACCGGGAAAATGGTCAACAGCTTTACCGAACTTTGAATTTTTTGTTCCGCAGGAAGTATTTTAAACCTGGAGTATAGAATGGAACCAACAGAAATCCAATCGCTAACCGAAAGAGAATTGTGGACCCTCAAAGAGTTCGTCGAGAACACTTTAAGAAAAAGTGGTTCAAGTTTGCTTGAATTGTATGGTCGTGGAAATAGTGAACTTAAATTCGATGACGAACTGGTGACAGAGGCCGAGAATAAGGCATGGGAGATAATTTCTTCCAAAATAACAGGTAGTTTTGAAGGACATGTTTTTCTTCGTGATTTGACGAACGAAGAAGTCGATGGAGAAAATTCCCCCAGATTTTTATGGATCGTGGATACTCTGGACGGCGCGGCTTCTTTTCAGGCCGGTATGCCGGTCTGGGGAATCAGCGCGGCTCTTTTTGAAAAATTCTGGCCGGTTTTGGGATTCCTGTATTTACCTGTGACAGGAGAGTTGTATTCTGCCTATGCGGGCCGTGAGGCCTTTCTCAACGATCAGAAGATCAAAGTGAGAAAGGACCCTACTGTTGACAATGAATCTCTTGTGCTGGTTTATTCAAGGTTCCACAACGACTTCACCAGCAACTTCCCTGGCAAAATAAGGAATCTTGGCTCTTCAGCAGGTCATTTGGCATATGTAGCGCGCGGCGCTGCAGATGCGTGTATCATGAAAAATGTAAGTGTCAGGGATCTTGCTGCAGGAAGCATCATTCTGGAGGCGGCCGGGGGTCAAATCAGATACATGGATGGAAGCCGTTTTCATATTGGAGACATCCTGGATGGCAGCAGAGTCGATGAGCCCCTCATAGCGTCCCCTAAAGGATCATGGGAATCATTTTCCCATTATTTTAAACGACAATAGCGCTTCTCTCTCTGTTTAAATAATCTCCCTCCCTCAGGGGGATTATTTTTTTCGCCTCCACCGAAATCTCGTTTTATTTTCCGCCTGAAACCGTTTCACTTGACGATCGATATTTTGAAAGCTAATTTAACAACAGGCTTCCTGATTTCAGACCGCTGAAAGGAAAAGGTCATGGGTGCTTTGGGACCCCGATCAGAAACAATTCTGAACGCCATCGTTTCGGAATATATTCAGTCTGGTGAACCGGTAGGTTCTAGGACTGTCTCGAAGAAGTTCAGCGTCGGCCTGTCCTCAGCCACAATCAGGAACATTATGAGCGATCTCACCGAACTGGGGTTTATTGAACAGCCCCATGTGTCGGCAGGTCGCATTCCCACGGATCTCGGTTATCGCGTTTACGTTGACAGAGTCCTATCGACTCAAATGTTGAATGTGGATAATGAAGCATCGATTGAATCCAGCATTAAGACAGCCGGTCTCGATGTTAGAGATATTCTCAGACATTCTTCCCTGATACTGGCGGAATGGTCGCATCAAGCCGGCGTCTCGATATGTTCGCCGGTCGATGAACAAACCTTTAAGACCATTGAATTTATCAAGATATCGTCGGATCGAATTTTAGTGGTGCTTGTTTCAACCACCGGTTTGGTTCAAAACAAAGTCATTTATGACGAGGACAATGTTGACCAAGCCACATTGGAGAGTTATGGCCGTCAGTTAAATGACATGCTCCAGAACCTCGATTTAAAACAGGCGCGCGAGCGTATCGAACGGGAGTTATGTCAGGAAAAAACAAAATTTGATGTGATTTTAGCCAAGACGCTGCGTCTCGGACACATGGTTCTATTAGACAATTCTCTTGGTGAAATATTTGTTGAAGGTCAGACCAACATAGTTGAGGACCCTGAATTTTCTCAAATTGAAAATCTGAAGGCTGTGCTCATTACTTTCGAACACAAGAGCGCACTGTTAAAAATATTGGATAAGACATTAAGAGCCCAGGGAATTCAGGTATTTATTGGTTCGGAACACGGCCTTGACCAGATTAGATCATGCTCGATCGTCGCCTACCCGTTGAGGGCAGATCGCGTGGTTCTGGGTTGCGTCGGGGTTCTGGGTCCAAAAAGAATGGATTACAGAAAAGTGGTGCCAATTGTAGACGCTACGGCCACCGCAATCACAAAAGTCTTCAAAAAATTTATTGAAGGCTGTTCTTAAAATTTCTCTCACATAAACTGTACAATTCCGTCTTCAAATCCCTGGTTCATTTGGTGGCCGATCCCCACACGGCATAAATTGGATCACTGGGAATTCCCAGATGAAAGTATTTATCGTCCTCAGGACGGGGTTTCCCCTTGCTTTCCGTATAACCCTCTATACTGAACTTGCCACTCAACTTGAAGAATCTTTTTACCAACTCAACTCTTGCGGTTTCTTTCGTGAACTTCCAGATATTAACCGCTTTCGGAGGGAACATTCTGTTTGAGAAAATAACTATGAACAGCCCCTTGGGCCTTAGAATTCTGCCTACTTCGGCAAAGACCTCCAGAGGTTTGACCATATAATCAACGGAAACAGTGTTCACGACGGCGTCAAAAAAGTCATCCGGAAAAGGCAACACTGAATCAGCGTTTAAATCGTGGACTACTCTGTCGTTCAATACCGGATTGGCTTCAAGTTCTTCCATGTTCATTCCCAAACCCGTCACAAGATCGGGGTCTAGTTCGGGTCTAAGGTGAGATACCGGACCTGACATGAGATCGAGAATTTTCGCTTTTTTGGGGATGAGTCGCTCATAAAGGTCTTTCACCGTTTGGAGCGCAGTGGAGTCCAGGTGGTTGACAAATCTAGGTTTAACGTAAAATTCCTGATCAGGGGCTTCGTTATCCCTCGAGAAATCTGCAGGTTTGAAATGGTCAAGAGTTGTGTTTGTCATTATGTGGCGCCTGAACAATACTGGGGGCGTCAATCACGCCCCCAGTAGAAGTTAATCAATTTTTTGGGTTGTTGTAATTTTCTAGCTGGGAGAGCCTTCCTTGCATATATGATCCTTCAAAGCGTCAGCAGACCATACAGCCATTGGGCCCGACGCTCCTCTCGGGTCCATGCGGCAACGGTAACCCGTCTGTTCTATTCCCTGGTTCTCAAGTAATGTCCAGCTATTCTTGAAATAGCAACATTCATCATTAAAACAAACATGATGAACCTCGCCACCCCAGGTAGAATCCAAAGGCATTTCAATAGGATCCATATCTGCGCCACAATGAGGACACTTAGATGTTGCTGACATTATTCCAAACTCCTTGTCTTTAGTTTAAAGTAAAATCCATGATATTATCTATCTGTTCGAAGCTTTATGCTTTCAACCGGTAACGTTACCCAGTCCATGAATCCGATCTTCATATTTGCTTCTGATTTTAAAGGTAAACCCTAAACAGCGCTTTCGCAAGCGGATGTCTGAAAATTAATGATGTAAATTTTGTGTAGATTGGTTATTCTGTTTATGTTTACTGGAAGTTTTCCGTTAATCAACCCTAATAACCGCCTTATGAAGTTTCATGAACTCAACACGCGGTAGCATGTCAGCCTCTAAAACCGAAAACATTGAACAAATCATATTGAAAAGCATCAATGAAGGCGTAATCACCATTGATTGCTCCGGTTTTACGCGGTCTGCAAATCCATCGGCCGAAAGAATTCTCGGCATGGATGCAAACACATTTGTGTCCAAACATTTTGAATACTTGCTCGGACCTAATGAAAATGTGGCCATGAGAATCATACTGACGAGGTTGATAGAACAAGACCAGCAAACAAGCCACGCTGAAATCGTTTACAAGCGACGGGATGGGCAGAGTGTTAGTCTTGCAATTTCTACAAGCGCTCTTGATATTCATGAATGCTCTGTCGATCTGGAAACCTTTGTAGTTGTGATGAGGGACATTTCAGCGTTCAAAGCGCTCGAAAAAGTTAGAAAAAAGGCCGTAAATCATCTTGCTCATGAATTGGCCACACCAATTTCCGTTATTCAGGCTTCTGTGGGGATTCTGGAACAACAGGAAAACATCCCCGAAAAATTTAAACGTCATCTGGGCAGAATAGCGAGAAACCTGGACAGGCTCCTGGATATTGAGAATATTGTTGAACAGATTCTTTACCCGGCCCATTGCCCAATAGAGAGATTCAATTCAAAAGAAAATCTTGAACGTATTGCCCAGAATATCAGGGAGAAGGCCGGTTCCAGAAAAATTGATCTCCGATTTCCTGAGACAGACTTTGTTTGTGATAGAACTGATCCCGCCACTTTTGAAACCATTGTAACGACTTTGGTGAAGAATGCCGTCGAGAATACTCCTGACTCGGGTTTAGTTGAAGTAAAACTTACGCATGAAGGATCCGACCTCATTTTGATGGTGGAAGACCACGGTGTTGGAATAACCATTGAAGACCAGAATTTCATTTTCGAGGGTTTCCATCACACTCAAGACACGGATGACTATGCCACCAGAAGACCTTATGACTTCAACGCCGGCGGTAAGGGCCTAGAACTCTTAAGGCTAAAGGCTTTGTCGGAAAGTTGCGGTTTTGATCTTTCGTTTGAAAGTTCTCGATGTATTTATATCCCTTCTTCGAAGGACATCTGTCCAGGAGTCATAGAAAGGTGTCCTCACATAAAACTTCCAGACGAATGTCTCGCATCCGGTGGTTCAACATTTTATGTAAAATTTTCTGAGGGGGATTGATATGAAGCCAGAACTGAAATCACGATTAGATGCCGTTTTTAGGCCTAAATCGGTGGCCGTAATCGGCGCCGTTCCGGATCAAACAAGAGTTGGCAACGCCATTTTGGACAGTCTTATTACTGGGGGATATCCGGGGAAAATTTTTCCAATCCATCCCAGACACGACTCGATCATGGGCTGCAAGGTTATTAGATCACTGGATGATCTTCCCGAGATACCTGATCTGGCGGTGGTGGCTCTAAATCAGAGAGCGTCAGTCGATACAGTTGGGCGCCTGAGCGCTATGGGAGTCAGGGGGGCTGTCGCATTGGCGGGCGGTTATTCAGAAATGGGTAAAGAGGGGGGGCTGCTTCAGGAGGAACTTCGAAAAGCCGCAGGTCCGATGCCTATAATCGGCCCAAATACTTTAGGGTTCCTCAATGCAAATTCAAATTTAAATGTTACGTTTTACCCTCGAGTGTTGCATCCCGGAAACGTGTCTTTTTTGAGTCAGAGCGGCGGCATCGGTTTGACCCTTAAAACTAAAGCGGATGATGAAGGACTCGGAATTGCAAAGTGGATAGGCGTAGGTAACCGGGTGAACATGGAATTCCACGACTTGCTGGAATACTTGGGAGATGATCCGGAAACCGGGGTAATCGGTTTGTTCACCGAGGGAAGTTCCAACCCTCGAGCTTTCATCAAAACCGTGGAATCAATAACCCCTTACAAGCCGGTTGTAATTTACAAGGGTGGAAAGGGAGAAGAAGCTGACCGTGTCACATTGACCCACACCGGCGCAGCCGCTGGATCCGATAAAATATGGACCGGCGCTTTGAAACAGGCAGGCGCCCATATAGTAAACTCAGCCGCCGAAATGATCACGGTTTGTAAGGCCCTTTCCATAGGGAAAATGCCTTCCGGCAATAAAGTCGCCATCTTTACTCACACCGCCGGCCCCAGCATCGTCGCTTGCGACATCCTCCAGAATGAGCCCAATTTTAACCTTGCTGAATTGAGTGGGCGAACTCTGGATAAAATATCCAATATTCTTGGTCCGGGAGTGCCGGTTGTTCACAAAAATCCTGTTGACGGAGCCGCCGGAGCCTTCTTACCAGAGCCTTTTTTCAGAATTGGCAGGGCGATCATGGAAGACGACGCGGTTGATTGCCTAATCACCATCTTCTGCGAGCATAAAAACTGGATTTACCCCACCAGGGAAATTGTAGAACTCTCCAGGCTCTTCAACAAAACCATTGTGGCCTGTTATATCGGTTCGGCGCTGACAATACAGACTGACAGGACAGCGCTTCATTTGGCCCGGGTTCCTGTTTATCTAACTCCAGAGGAGTCGGCTGTGGGTCTAGCGGCCCTGTTGAGAAGGCTCGATCAGACACCGAAACTCTAGAGTCTGAAGCCTGCTAACGCTATTAGTCTGCCGGGATTTGCTCCATCGCGTCTGTAAGAATAGAACATGGTGTCGTGGCATTGGGTACAAAGGTCTAGGTCTTTGATGTTGTCGGAGTTGACCCCTGATTCCAATAACTCATGTTTGTTGGTTCTTCGCAGATCAAGGCGGCTTGAAATCCTATCAACGCCCGAAAT
This sequence comes from uncultured Syntrophaceae bacterium, assembly GCA_964628605.1. Taxonomy (GTDB): domain Bacteria; phylum Desulfobacterota; class Desulfomonilia; order Desulfomonilales; family Desulfomonilaceae; genus CAITZA01. Next base: position 22,312 of record CAZVOU010000131.1, on the reverse strand, counting down.
AGGATCGGTTATCATGTATGATTCAATGAACCGGTCTGCATCCGGCGCCGATTTTCTGAACGGTTCGATGACCTTCTCATCTACCTCATAACAGCACGTGCCGACTGAAGGGCCCAAGGCTGCTATCAAATCAGAGGGATTGCATCCATAGGCTGTTTCAAGTTCGAGAATGACCTTTCTGGTTATCCTTTGGACAGTTCCTTTCCACCCCGCGTGAATCGCTGCGGTGACTTTCCTGATGGGGTCAATTATCAGGATTGACTGACAATCAGCCGTTTTTATAGAAGGATAACAATTAGTTTCATCGGTTATAACCGCGTCGCCCACGAACGGTTCCGGTTCATTTTTCGGGTTTACTATTTTCGAACCATGAACCTGTTCGATGAACACGATTCGTGAAGGATCAATATTCAGTTGCCTGGAGAGGAAATGGTAGTCCAGGTCATTTTTGTTTTCAGTTTCATGCTCCGGCAATTGGACAAAAGATGGAATCCGGTCCAACCTCATGGAAAATATCATTACCGCTTCGGGGCAATCATCCAGAATTACTTCATAGAAGGTTTCTTTTCTCCGAAAGCCTTCCGGGTCCTGCATCTTTTGTTTCTGAGTTTTGCCAATGGCTTTCTCTTTTTGATCACAGTCGCACATGTTTGCTCATTTTATCCTGGAAGGGTCTTTTGACCCTTTCAATTTGTTGGATTCTTTCTCTAGAAAAAATTTCATCCATTCTTCCACGTCTATATTGAGAGATAAATGTGTTTTCTCAGTCATGCTGAGTTGTTCTCTTGCGTTGTCCAGTTCATATCTAAAGTCTCTCGAACTCATTATTTTTGCGCCTCTTGCAGACACAAAAGAACTCAGATCCCGGTCTGATGAAACCACTGTTATGTCTCTGGGACTAGTGGACCTTCTTACGACGTCTTTTATCCTCTGGTCGGCGTCTGAACCCGATTTGGCATAGGACACATGCACACCCCTCATTCTCGCGCCTTCGGGAAAATCCGGGTCCTGTGCGCCGTCAAAAACGACTCTTACCTTTTGTCTAGTGGCCTTGATAAATATGGCCAACTCACTGATAAGTCTTTTGCGGGATTTGTGAGGGTCCGGATCAAGATTGCCCATTCCTCCTATAACATTGTTCCCGTCTATTAAATATGGCATACCTGCATATCACCCTGAAACTTCAGCAACCCTTAGATCATCCTTTTGATATTTCTAAACAATTACTTCACTTCCCAAATTTAGATATTCTCTTTTGAAAATTATCACAAATTTTGTTAATTTTCTTCTTTGACTCTATCACCGCTGAAGATAGGATAACATACTTACACTTTTTTTGTTCAGCAACACCAACGTATGCACAAAACAAAGACCCCAACAGGGATTTTTTAAGACATACTTCGAAGTTACAGGGAGTTATAGTGGCTCAAAGTCTGGCTCGAATCAGAAATATAGGCATAATGGCGCATATAGACGCCGGTAAAACAACATTGACCGAGCGAATTCTCTTTTACACCAAGAAGATTCATAAGATCGGAGAGGTTGACGACGGCGCGGCAACGATGGACTACATGCCTCAGGAACAGGAGAGAGGGATAACGATAACCTCCGCGGCGACAGTCTTTACTTGGAACAACCATGAAATTCACCTGATAGACACCCCGGGACACGTCGATTTCACCATTGAGGTTGAACGGTCCCTTCGAGTTCTTGATGGGGTTGTTGCTGTCATTTGCGCTGTAGGTGGGGTTGAACCACAGACAGAGACCGTGTGGCATCAGGCCGAAAGATACAATGTTCCCAGAATTGCTTTTGTGAACAAGCTGGATCGGATAGGCGCCGATTTTTACAGGGCTGTCGCCATGATGCGTGAACGATTGGGAGCAAATCCGGTTCCCATTCAGATTCCCATGGTTGTCTCGGATGAATGCAAAGGGGTCATTGACCTCATCCGAATGAAAGCCATGATATGGGACACCAATAATCAGGGAGAGACCTATGAACTGATTGACATCCCTCAACAATTAGCGGAGGAAGCCGAGAAAGCAAGAAAATTCATGCTCGAGAGCGCGGCGGAACAGGACGAGGAACTCCTTGAGCATTATCTTGAAAACGATAACCTGGACGAAAAGCAAATTATCGAGGGTCTCCGTAAGGGCACAATAACAAATAAAATTGTGCCGACTCTGTGTGGAACCGCCCTGAAAAATATGGGTGTTCAGCCGGTCATAGACGCTATAATAAATTTTCTCCCGTCTCCTCTGGATATACCCCCTGTTATTGGAATGAACCCGGAGACCGGTCAGGAAGAAACAAGACTACCCAGAGTCAAAGAACCGTTGAGCGCACTTGCATTCAAGGTAATCATGGATCAGGGCAGAAAAGCCGTGTATGTGAGAATTTATTCGGGAGAACTAGAGGCAGAAACCGAGGTTTATAACGCTTCCCGGAAAATTAAGGAACGAGTCGCCCGCCTTTTTCAGATGCACGCTAACAAAAGGGAGAAAATCAAATCCGCCACTGCAGGTTCCATCGCTTTAGTCGTGGGCCTCAAAGACACTCGCACCGGAGACACCATCACTTCCCCTGCCCATCCTTTGATCCTGGAGGCTGTAGATACTTACATTCCGGTGATTTCTATCGCTATTGAGCCCAAAACACGGGCAGATCAGGAAAAATTACTTGGTTCACTGGAAAAAATCGCCATGGAGGATCCTTCCTTCGTCTTCACTGAGAATCAGGAAACCGGACAATTGCTAATCTCTGGAATGGGAGAACTTCACCTGGAAATCATCCTCGACAGACTTAACAGAGAATACAATGTTGAGGTTCAAACCGGCAAACCTCAGGTCGTTTACAAGGAAACCATTTCAGCGTCAGGATCAGCTCAGGTGGTATTCGACAGGGAAATTCATGATGTGCGCCACTATGGCGCTGTCGGTTTGTCCGTGGAGCCGGGCTTCAGGGGCCAGGGGTTTGTGTTCAAGGTTTCGGATCAGTTAGCCTCAATGGCGCCGGACTTGGTGGGATTTGCTGAAACCGGGGCTCGAGAGGCCACTCTGGCTGGAGCACTTGCAGGTAATGAGGTTGTTGACATTATAGTGAGACTGGATTCGCTGGGTGCGGATTATTCTCTCATGTCCGGCCTTGGGGTTAAAGTTGCCGCTTCTCAGGCGTGCAGTGAGGCGTGCGGCAAGGCTTTTCCGGCTTTGCTGGAGCCGTTCATGAATATCGAAGTGGTTGTTCCTGACGAATTCGTCGGTGAAGTCATAGCGGACCTGAATATGAGACGTGGACGTCTGGAGGAGGTTGTCCCAAGAGGAAAAACATCCGTCGTGAAGGCCGTCTCTCCTCTTGCCAGCATGTTCGGCTATTCCACTTCCTTGCGATCAATCACCCAGGGTCGTGGAATTTTCACTATGCAGTATTCTCATTATGACACAAGGGCCTAGATTGTGCTCATGATCGTCGGAGCCGGATATCTGAAAAGCTAACTGGCTTGTTCTCTTAAATACCCGTCCTCCATTTCGAGGATTCGGTCAAAAATGTCCAATGACCTGTGGTCGTGAGTAACCACCAGGACTCCTGATCCCTGCTCATGGGCTATTTTTGCAAAAAGTTCCATTACCTGTCGCCCACGGACGCTGTCAAGGGCGGCCGTAGGTTCGTCTGCCAGTATCAGGTCAGGGCTGTTAGCAAGAGCCCTGGCTACCGCCACCCTCTGCTGTTGTCCGCCGGAAAGCATGTGGGGCAGGTTTTTCATCCGGTCGGACACTCCCAGATAACCGAGTAATTCGGCGCCTCTCTCTCTGGCCCTTTTTGAAGGAACATCATTTATTTCGCACGCTATCTGAACATTTTCCAGCGCCGTCAAAAACGGTATAAGATTTGCTTTTTGAAAAACATATCCGATGTGCTTCCTTCTGAAAGCCCTGAGATCGACATGAGCTTTTGGCCCAGTCATGATAGTTTGACCGTCCATGACTATTGTTCCACTGGAAGGCGGATTTATAAGACCTATTGAAGTCAGGAGAGTGGATTTTCCTGCTCCGCTGGGACCCAACAAACCGATGACCTCTCCTTTACCTAAAGAAAACGACACGTCATTCATAGCAATTATTTCGGTGTTGCCGCTCCCGTAAACCTTTGAAAGTCCCAGAACTTCTATGGCTGACCTGTTTACGGTCATGACAGCACCTCATTAGGCTGAATCTTGAGGGCCTTCCAGACCCCGAGAGCGCTGGAGATGATCGATATCAGCAGGACAATTCCTGCGAGGTAGAGCATTCCTTCGTTGGTGATCAGCACCCTTCTCGGGAATCTGGGAAACAGAATTGTGCCAAGATAATAAGCCAGTACATATCCGATTGCGCCCAACAAGAGAGCCTGCTGAAATATCAATCCCAAAATGACTCTATTTCTCGCCCCTATAAGTTTCAACATCGCTATGTCATGGGCTTTATCCAAAGTCAGGGTGTATATGATCAACGCCATGATTATCGCAGATATGATAACAAGCAGAGCTGAAAACAGGCCTATCTGTCTTCTTGCCCTATCCACCGTCCCTTTCAGCAGAAATTCCTTCTGCTGGTCGGATGTATACACGGTGACATCTTTCCACCCGGAGATTATTGAAATAACCTGCTTTTTGTCTGCGTTTGGTTTCAACTTCACCAGCACTGCGCTCACCATGGGCCTCGCCAGACCGGGCAGTTCGGAGGATGAGCCCAGCGCCCTCTCGACTAGCGATGGTTGGGTGTGACCTATGTCTTGCCTTAGAACTCGTGTTTTTCTCGCCTCACGTTCCAGGCGAACAGACTCTCCCACAGTCTCAAACTGAATGTTCAAGGCGTCCCTAACGGTAAAAAAGCCTAGTCCATCACCTGATTGACCGACCATGCCGCTGGTAATGCCCACAACCGTGTAGTAATCCTTGCCCAGTTTTATTTTTTCTCCGATGTTGAGTCCCAGCAATTTGTCCGCTACCATTTCATAGTGAGCGGCGCGCAAATGTCGACCTGCAATCAGTGGTAGCCATTCCCCCTTGTCATCTGGCCATGAGAGTCCCTGGACTACTATTCTAAGCTGTTTTCCGCCATGCTCCCTCTGGACGGTATGCGAGACAAATGATTTGGACAATTGAACCCCTGGAACCGATCTGAGTCGATCTTCGAGGTTCAAAGGAACTTTTGATATTTCGGCAAAAGGCCCGCGAGTTTCATTCTGGACTATCCAAAGGTCGGCATCGATCCGATTGATAAGCAATATGGCGTCGTCAACAAGACCTTGGTAAATTCCGCCCATTCCCATCACTATCATCAACAACAGGCCTATGCCGATCGAAGTCAAAACAAATCTGGCCCAGTTGTGGCGTATGTCTTTGATTGCTAGATTCATCGAACGCTTACTCGGAGGCCATCCTTCAAACCGTCTGTTTGAGCGTCTTTAACTATCAACTCTCCTTCAGACGTTCCCTGGATGATTTCTACGCTGGTGTCCCCACGAATTCCAGTTTGAACCGGATTCCATGAAATTTTCGAACCATCGATTCTGAAGACCCCGGGTTGGCCATTCTTCCAGACCAAAGACGAGGCCGGAACGTACAGGGCCTGAGCCTTGGAAGAGGTCTGAATCAAAACTTCCGCCCGTTGGCCGATGGCCCAGCTTTCAGGCAATTTCTGCACAATCACGTCGACCTGAAACTCCCTGGTTTCACGATCCACCATTTTTCCTACTCTAACTACTTTTCCATCGACAATCTTGTTCGGTTCAGACCTGAAAATTATTTTTGCAGGTTGATCAATCTGTATCCCCGCAATGGCCGATTCCTCCACCCAGGCAGAGATCCAAAGTTCCTGCAATGATATCATCCGGAATATCGAAGCTCCGGGAACCACGATGTCTCCGACTTCCCTATCCCGGCGAATTACCAGTCCGTCAAAAGGACTCAATATTCTGGTGTCGGCGAGCTTCGCTTCAGAATGGCGTTGTCTCTCCTCTGCAGCCTTCATAAGCTTGACAGCCTCGGCCACCGCAGCCTGAGATCTTATGACATCGGCCTCTGCAGTAGACAATTTTTCTCGGGTCTTTTCCACATCCGACTGAGATATGCTTTTGGATGCGACCAGGCTTTGAAACCGGCTGTAATCTCTTTCAGCCTGCTCAAAGACCGCCTGTGATCTTGCAAGTTCGGCCTTTACACGATCCACCGTGGCCATTGATGCGTCTAATGACGCTTTGTATATGCCGACTTCCTGCCTGAGTTCCACTTCATCGAGTTGGGCCATCAGTTGGCCTTTTTTCACGTGGTCATTCTGATCCACAGCCAATTCTGTGATCCTGCCCTGAATTTTTGCGCTCACCGTCGTTTGGTAACGGGCCTCGAGTGTGCCGGTCCCCATGATTTCCGACACTATTGCTCCCGTGGCCACCTTGAAGGGTTCAACGGGAACTCCCCTGAATTTCACCTTGTACACTGCAATTAATCCTAGGACGATCACCAACACCAGAACGATTTTTGATCTATTGGTCTGAAAAAATGATGCTATATTCATGTCTGCGCCTTTATCATTTGCTGAAAAACTCGCGGGGGCCTCCAACATTCGAAAAAGCCGAATTAAAATTACGGTACAAAGAATGATATGACTCTATGCGATGCCATTTCTTCAGGTAACCATGGGGTAAGTCATCTCTTTCTTCGACCCCATTCCATCCACCCGGGGTTGGATATGCGTAATAGGGCAGGTTTTTTGGCGTCCCTCTAATTAATACCACCTGAGGTATCGTCCACTCGCGTCTCGCCATGTATATTCTATGCATGCCATCGTTGATTATTAAATGCACGGACCCATCATGTTCGATTGATTCTTCCAAAATCGGCGGCAGCACATCCACGGGTTCCGATGAGCCCTCCAGCGTCAGCCTCACAAATCCGTTCAATTCAAAAAGATTTACTCCCCTTTTTTCAAGCGCCCACTTCAATTCCCTGACTTTCTTTAGTTCTCCACGCAAAATGTAGCTCTGGGGTGGCGCCATGAAATCAGTGGATATTTTTTCCAGAGAAATAAAAGCCTTATCGTAAACTCTGGTTTCAGGCGATTTCAACATCGTGACCTGACGTAATCTTGTTACAAGCTCTTCTTGGGAGAATATTTCGTGATGGATGATGTTCATGGAGTCCTTCCAGATTTTCGCAGCTTTGATCCGCGATCGGATTAGAAGTCGTTCTCAGGTTTTTTTATGAAATCATGCAATCTCTCGCCATCAAGGATTCCCGTTTCCGCGGGATCAGTCGCAGGCATTGTTCTGACGGATGAGCCACTTATAACTGATATCATCATGTTGCGTGAGTCATCGGATATGGAAACCTGTTTGAACACCCTTATGTTGTCATCTGATTCCATAATTCGGCGCCAGAATAGATCAAATTGCCTGTTTTTAGACTCATACGCCTCTTCAAAATAAATCTCGCGAATCCCGGCCTGAATCAACTGTTTGAAGCACCAGTTACAGGGTTCAAGTGTGCAGTACAACGAAGCGTTTTCCAGAGATATCCCGAAACGGGCCGCCTGATCTATCGCATTTACCTCTGCGTGGCTGGACAGGCAATAATTGTATTTGTCCCCATCATGCGCTCCTATGGAACGTCTGAAACAAAAATCAGGTCCCTTGTCGGTGCAATGAGGGGCTCCATGAACAGCGCCGTTGTAACCGGTAGCGAGTATTCTGTTGTTGCGCACAATAATCGCGCCTGTTTTTCGTGAGTTGCACGTGGATCTCGCGCTAACCAGTTTTGCCAGCATTAAAAAATACTCATCCCAGGAGGGTCTGTTCATAATAAAAACCTTTTATTTGCTGATTGGGTATCAAGGATATTTTTTATATGGGGCGGACCAGGTCTTTTATTTTTCCGGATTCCACCACCTCAAAAAAATAATCCGCCAGTAAATCGCTTATCTTTGAAACTTGGTCCCATCTACGGATACGTTCTAATGGATTGTCAACAAAGATCGTAAAATCATTTCGGTCAGGTATTCGTTTATCCGGCAGAAGATCTATGAAATCTTGACCTGGATACAATTGTAAAACACGCCTGGTCACTTTGTCCGTCGGCTTCCGCCAAGAAAGCCTTTTATCAAACCAGCCTGGCGTTATTCTCTCTTGGTAGTGAAAGAAAAGCGTCAAACCATCCGGACCGGGATCGTAATCCTGGTTGAGCTGATAGTCTGTCAGACCACCGTCGCGATACACTTCGGCCCCCAACCCCGGTATGTTGCTTACTCCGGCGATTATGTAAGGTAAAGAGCCTGTAGCTAAAGCTACAGATTTCACATTTCGACGATCCAGGGGATACAACCTCCCCTCAAAAGATCTCCCCGCAAAGCACTGCCGTGCATCACCGGAATAGAAAACCACCCTTTCATAAAACAAATTCATCAGCCTCGAACTCAAAACATTCGTCAAGCCTGCTCCAATCAGCGCCAATCCCTCTACCCGACGATTCGACGAAGCGGCTGGACCTCTGCTTCGAACCACATGGACCGCTACATCAAAACTCGGATTATTTATAATGTGTCCTACGTCTGCCTCCGAAATGAAACTCTCTACATTACTTCTTATTTTGTCGGAAATGGTGGCCGGAGTGTCCGCCGCCGTGAAAACATTTCGGGAATAGGCTATCCGCAGTTTTTCGTATGCTTCCATAGGATTCCTGCAAGACATTGCAAGACATCGCCAGGCCCCTGCCGATGAACCGGCCAGCAGTGTCTTCTTCTTGCCTGCGCGTACCAGAAAGCCACTCTGAATCAGCGCTCTGTCCAATCCCACAGAAATAAACCACTTCGGACCGCCAGCTGGACCTGCAAATACTTGAATTCTTTCTTTTTTAAGGCCTTCCTGCCTTAGCATGTCATACACTTCAGGGCCGGCTTTGAATTTCAGATATTCTTTCATGCGCGCAAAATACCACCAATCTGTCAATTCATCAATACAAGGCTTCCAAAAACATATTACTATATAAATACCAACTAGTTATATACATTTTCTCTTGTTTTGACATAATTAAGATTCTAATTTTATTTTCTAAAATACTATATTGTATGTTGTTTTTGTCTTGACAAAAAATATGAAACAAGTAATTAGGTAAATTCAGTTGTTTGAGAGCGGAGAAAGGGTATGTTGAGAAGTAAACATCATACCTATCTGGTTTTCTTGCCTTATTTTTCAGATAAAATCCTCCGTTCAGAAACAGATCAGATTTCGCCTAATGAGTGGGAAACTCACCTCCCGGCTCACTACCACACTCATAAATGGCTGGAATTCTGATATAAAAATTTTAACTCCCACCCGTAGGGCGTCTTTTTTGAGCGCGTACGCGTAATAGCGTAGAGCGTCCGAAAGAGACGACCGCGCATGGCCGTTCTCTTTTAAAAAACTCTAAATTACTTTAGGTCTGAATTGTTATTATTGTTTAATTGGGGTTTTATTACTATTTATTAATACATAAGATCATGTAATTGACACAACTACATAGCTTATATACATTAACACACATTAGCTAAACATATTCTTGGTAAAATATACATCCTATAGTTTTTTCATTAGTTTTTTTGCTTGACAAATGTACGATAAAATTATTTAAGCGATACCAGTGAGTTCGAGCTGGGAGGACAGGGCAATGATAAGAAGCACTGTTACGCTATTGGTTTGTCTAGTATTTATTATTTTATCTGCATTCGCCGTTTCGGCAAACAACAACTTCATACAGGTCAACATTGATCCGTACGGGACAAGTGGCGTCGATGACCGGATGTCGCCTCTTGACCCGTCCTCGGTGGATTTACCGACCCCTCAGGGTCTGTTGACTAACGCAGTGGGCTCATCGCCACCAGAAGTGGTCCAGGCCGGGTATGGAACGAGACCTGTGAGCAAGGTTAAGTCCCCGGCCTTGTGCCCGCCTGGCGTTAACTGCGGCCCGGCGCCTGACCCTGTATGTATTTTACCCAAACGGTTTCCTCGACAGTGGGAGCTTTCCGCTCAGGCTTTTTATGCGAGAGTCAGAGGCACGGTGCAGTGGCCTGGAATGGTTTTGGGCCTTCCTACCACTCAACTGGACTTGAACGATGATCTGGGAGTGCCGGCGCATGCCTGGTTGTGGGAATTCTCCGCCTACTATCAGCTAACCCCGTCCTGGGCTGTATTTTATACCATCATGCCCACCAATCTGAGTTCCGTTTTCCGCACAACCCGAACGATTACTTTCGGGAACTGGACATATCCCGCGGGAACACAGTTGTATAGTAATTGGGACAATTATTACCAGAGAGTAGGCCTGCAATACACTGCCATCAATTCCTGTAACGCCAGGGTGTCCGTGTATGGGAGCTGGTTCGCCAACGTCCAGAGAACATCTCTGACGAGCGGTTACTGTGGGGGAACCTGCTGCACGGTGGACAGAACTCGGAACATGGTAATGACAGGACTAGAGTTTCAAAAATGTATAGACAACAAGTGCAATGGCGGCGCCTTGTCCTGTGACACAAAGGCGGGCGTTGCATGGCTCGATGGAACCTGGGGATTCGACGTTCAGGCCGGTTTAAGGTATGCGGTGCCTATGGGCGCCAACAGATGGGGCTATGCCAAAGGCGGCTACCGCATAATCAATCTTTATGAAGATCGGTACGATCTGCAAATGGACTCAAGCCTTAATGGCGCCTTTGCGGAACTGGGTATCGTCTTCTAGTCCTCGGTTTGGCTGGAATGGCGCCGGCGCTGAATGTCCACTTAGTGTTTGGGCTTTAGACTCTCCCTTGAATGAATGTCCGTCATCAAGGAAAACACGATGAATAAAGCCCTCCTCCGGCGCCATTCACTATTTACATCAACCCTGAAAAAATGAAAAGCCCGAAAACGGCTAAAATCAGCCGCCCCTTTCTGGGCTTTTCACTGAGAGCGAAAGGGTATGTTGAGAAGTGCCTCTTTCCTATCCCAAAATAATTCCCAATCAAGCTTTTTTTGCATTTATATCAAACAAAATTATGTAGTTAAGTATTTTTTAGTATAAACATTGTATTAATAAAATAATCTAAGTCATTTTTTGATTTATGTATACAGTCATCCTTTTTCATTATGTTTAATCGACAACCTCTATCCGGACATCCCCACACTTTCTCTTAAACTCCAAAACCTGTCATATCAACACAATCCTGGAACGAATCGCATTTGGTTTTGTCCGATCCTATTGAATGTTTCGATTTGCGACAGACGCTTTAAACCTGGCTAAAGGTTCGGAGGCCGGTCTAAGAAACAAGACTTTCAATTTTATTGTCACTGAATAATATTTTTAATTTCTATGATTTACATTTATTTTCAAATGTGATACAGTAGATATCAATTACAAGACAACACCATTTAGGCTAGTCGCTATTGAGGAGGCTTGAAAGATGCTCGAAAAAGATCAGACGGCAGCTGTTCAACGTAGTGGATGGACGAGTGTGCATTCATGGGTGTTTTTGGCCATAGTGGCTCTAGGGCTTTTGGTTCTTGGCATGCAGAATCGTTATCATTACCTAAGTCCGTTGGGCTTGGGCAAGGCGTATCGAATTGACAAGATATTTGGAGGAATCCAGGAATTTGATCCGTCCAAAGGATGGATAGTGGCTCAACTCCAGATGGCGCCGCCTCAGGCAACGTCGATGCTGGGGCCTTCAGCCCCATTAGTTCCCCCTGCTCAAATGAATATGCCCGGGTCCATGCCCTCATCAGGAGACGTAGTCCAACCTAAGGCGGCGGTTGCCCCGACCATGGAAAAAGAAACCGTTGCGCCCTCGCCACAACCGGCCAAGGAACAGGTTGTCGATACACAGGCCCGTCCTGCTGCAGTCCCGGAAATGAGCAAAGAAGAGAAATACAAACTTTTCCAGAAGACTTTTTCTGAATTTGGAGATGAGGAATTTCAGTTGGCCAACGACGATCTGTATCCTGACTGGAGAAAGAGATATGCGCCTAATGGCAACTGGCCCGAGTTCCTGGGAGTTTACCGCGATTTCATAAAGTGGTGGAACGACGCCGGTAACCCTCCTGAGTCTGGATTTAAATTGTGGCAGGATTTTCTGTCATCTAAAGCAGGGAATCAATAGCGGCAAGGCCAGATTTAGAACATTAGACATTCAAGCCCTCACCTGATCTTAGACCGGGCTATGACACTGCAAGTCAGGCCCGGTTTTTGCCCCGGAATTGACAAATCATGTGGAGGTATTTTTGTTTGAAGCGAATATCATTCTGCCGGCTGTTGTTTGCAGGACACTTGTGACAGTGACATCGACTGTTTTTCCCATGCATTTTTTGCCGTTATCAACCACGACCATAGTGCCGTCATCCAGGTACGCCACTCCCTGATTGGCTTCCTTTCCTTCCTTGATAACCTGAACCCGCATTATTTCTCCGGGTAAAACCACTGGCTTGAGGGCATTTGCGAGTTGATTGATGTTCAGAACCTGGATTGAATGAACTTCGGCGACCTTGTTTAGGTTAAAATCGTTTGTAAGAATTGTAAATCCGGTGTCCTTGGCCAGATTGATGAGTTTTTGATCTACTTCTTTCACTGACGGGTAATCTGTCTCATCAATTATTATGTTCACATTCGCCTGTTTTTTCATCTTGTTGAGAATATCCAATCCCCTGCGGCCTCTGGTACGTTTAGTGGAATCGCTGGAATCCGCTATGGCTTGCAACTCCTTGAGAATAAACTGTGGAATTACCAGATCACCTTCCAAAAAACCCGTTTCACATACATCGGATATTCTTCCGTCGATAATTACCGACGTGTCAAGAATGCCAACGATTTTTCGAACAGCTTCGGGTGTTTCTTTGATTCTCGTTCTGAATTCTTTGGCCTTGCATGATCCTAATTGCATTCCTGCAAGACTAAAGACACTGATCGTTAATCCGTATATTGCAGCTATTATTTCAGAATAGTCGAGAGCCTGCGCCAGCGCAGAGTTCAGCATGAGTGAAAGCGTCAGACCTACCGCCAGGCCGATTGCCCCGCCTATGACTTTTTCCACTTCCAGTGTCAACCACAGCTTGAGCAGGGACAGGGTGGAGTAGGCTGCCAGTATCGATAGTCCTGCAACCAGTCCGAGCATGATCCAGGACGACCCGAAAAGGTTGAACCCTATGATACCCCCAAAAAAAATATAACTTAATGAAATAACGGATGAAAGTATCTTACTCAGAGCCAAAAGCTAGTTCCTGTGGAAAGTGTTGTACGGGAATGTGGCAATTTTTCAGCAGTCAGCGCCCTGTGTTTCTTCATTCTCGATGGACTGATGAAAAATTTTGTTGAGTGTCCTTTCGATTTCTCTCTCTTCTGTTCGTTTGGCGATTGATAATTCCTTGATCAACAAGTTGTAAGCCTGATCAAAAAGACGCCGTTCTCCATGTGATAAATCCTTGGTCTCTTTCAAGAGACTTAAATCCCTGTAAACTTCAGCGGCCTGAAAGATGCTACCGCTTCTCATTTTCTCCTGATATTCACGATGCCTTCGGTTCCAGGTCTGAGAATCAGCCTTCATGCCACGCTTTTGAAGAACCTCAATGATTAAGGGGACTTCTTGCTCATCTACTATTTTTCTTACACGATTGGACTCTACTTTATCAACAGGAAGCTTGATGACGGGCTTTTCATTTGCGGTCTTAATTTCTGTTTCCAAAATATAACAAAGTTGATCCGAATTCCCTATTTTCTCTTTGCTTATGTTTACTATTCTTGCCACCCCATGGATTGGATATACGACAACATCTCCGACCTTGAACATCTGCCCAGCTCCCTTCCGAAAATTACCTGTTCCTGGTTCGGCTGAGAAAGCGCTTATTGTTAAACTCTTGAATCTCGCTACGAAATCTATTAAATCAAGAGCTTTCGCTCAGCTCTTTGCACTCTATGACTTGGTTTTTCTTGAAAAAGTGGGTAAGATTTCTCTTGTCCCTCCCATTGATTGAAACCCGCCGGGCCTCAATTTGTGGCGAGGTTATACAAGTTATAGTAGTTTGTCAACACAAAAGCACAATATGAGGTAAATATGAGTGAACACGTCATTTGCTTTGTAACGTCCAACAATTTGGAACAAGCTACTGATATCGCGCGATTTCTAGTACAAAACAAACTGGCTGCATGCGTCAATATAATAGATCCTATCAGATCCATCTACACATGGAAAAACGAAATATATGATGAAAAAGAAATACTTATGGTTATTAAGACAAGGCGCGCGCTGTTCGAAAAATTAGCTGGGAAAATAACAGAAATGCATTCCTATGAGGTCCCTGAAATCATATCTGTTCCAATCGAAAACGGTCTGCCTTCTTATTTAAACTGGATCGACCAAAATACCTCTGATGAAAAATAACCTACTGTATTTATTACGTTCTGGCGCTGACCAGCTAGAAATCACCCTCACAGAAAAAACCGAATTCAATATTTTGAAATATATAGAGATATTAACTTATTGGAATAGAAGAGTTAATCTTGTTTCTTATAAAAATGTGTCTGACCTGATAACATTGCATATTCTGGACTCAATGACCTTGTTCAATGTGGTTCCACCTGAAACTAATCTGAAAATAATGGATATAGGCTCAGGCGCAGGATTCCCGGGCATTGTTCTGAAAATTGCCTCGGAGCCAAAGGAACTGACTCTGGTAGAAAAAAGTCCGAAGAGGGCTGCATTTCTGAAAGAAGTGGTGAGAAAAGTCGGTCTGAAGGGTGTCCTGGTGTTGAACACCGACTACAATACCCTAAAAAATCCTGAGTACAGTGAGGATTATGATCTGGTCGTTTCTCGGGCTTTCAGTTCAAAACCTGTTTTTTTCAAGGATCTGACGTTTTTTATAAAAAAGAATGGATCTTTTATTGTTATGGCCGGTCCATCTTTTGAATCTGAGTCATTGATGATCGAAGGTTTTTCGGTGACTGACTACTGGGAAGGCAAGTTACCTCACACAGATAAAAGCAGAAGAATCATAAAATATTCTGAAACTATCGAACACGCTCGCTAAATGAATTCAGGTTCTGGGTTCCTGAGCAAAAAAGCATTGAACCCCCCCCTTTTTACTGCATCATTTTCCATTTGGTTTGATCACGCAATTATGATATAGATACCGGGCGCCAGCCTAAGCACTATATATTGTGGGTTATAAGAAATGTCACGCGTAATATGCGTATGTAATCAAAAAGGCGGAGTTGGAAAGACGACCACATCGGTCAATCTTGCCTCATGCCTGGCTCTGGCCAATAAAAAATGTTTATTGATAGATATGGACCCACAGGCTAATGCGTCAAGTGGCATGGGCGTTAGGATTTCACCGGGCTCTCCTTCAACCTACAGTTTTCTGATTCTTAATGACCTTCCGAACAATGTCATCAGGAAATCATCCATTGATTGTCTGGATGTTATTCCATCATCTCAGGATTTGACCGGCGCTGAGGTTGAACTGGTGTCAATGGCAGGGAGGGAGAGGCTTCTCTCAAATGCGCTCCAGTCTCTCAGAAATCTCTACGATTACATATTGCTCGATTGTCCTCCATCACTTGGATTTTTAACTTTAAACGCCCTGGTTGCGGCTGATTCGGTCCTGATCCCGGTTCAATGTGAATACTATGCCCTTGAGGGAGTAGGAAATCTATTAAAGACAATCCACCGTATAAGACTAGCGTTTAACCCTGGCCTGAAAATTGAGGGGTTTCTCCTGACAATGTTTGACGCTAGGAACAATCTCAGTCATCAAGTGGCCAACGATGTTCGAAAAAATCTTGGTACGCAAGTATTTGGATCGATAATACCCCGCAATGTAAAGTTATCAGAAGCCCCGAGTTTTGGAAAACCGGTGGTGTTGTACGACATGTCATCCACAGGCGCAGTAAGTTACCTAGCATTGTCAAAGGAGATATTGGATGCTGAAGCAGAAAGACACAGCCAAAAAAAGACCTGCATTGGGACAGGGTCTTGACGCTCTAATTCCGATTGATCTTTCTTTCACCCCTCAGGATCGGGAAGGTCAAACCATAAAGAGCGTTCCTATTGATATGCTAAAACCCAACCCTTACCAGCCGAGGAGACTGTTCAACGACGAATCCCTCTCCGATCTCGCTAAATCCATACAGGAAATAGGATTTATTCAGCCTTTGATAGTTAGGGAGTCAGGTGACGGAAGGTACGAAATAGTTGCCGGCGAGAGAAGATGGCGAGCTGCAGGTATGGCGGGAATGGAAACCATTCCTGTTGTTGTCCGTCCTTTGAGCGATCTTGAATCACTTGAAATAGCTATTGTAGAAAACATTCAACGTGAGGATCTCAACCCTGTAGACACGGCAGAAGCTTATGAGACTCTTATAAACAGGTTTTCATATACGCACGAAGCTCTTGCTAAAAGAATTTGCAAAGACAGGACGAGCATCACCAACCAACTACGGTTGCTCAAATTGCCAGACCCTATCAAAGAAGAGCTTAGGGAACAAAAACTCTCCATGGGACATGCAAGAACTTTGCTTGCCGTCGATAATATATCAACACAGATTTCTTTGTCTTCAAAGGTTATCAAGAGAAAACTTTCGGTACGAGAACTCGAAAGAATAGTTCAAAACTTCAAGAACAAACAAGAAAAGACAAAAACTCAAAAAAACCTGGATACCAATGAAAATGACAGGATCGAAAAAGACCTCTCAAGCCTGTTGTCAACCAAGGTAAAATTGAACATAAAACCTAATAATTCCGGTAAAATTGAAATTTATTTCCACTCCATTGACGAATTGAGCCGTTTGTTAGATACTCTTGGATTACAGGAAGATCTGGCTTGAAAAAACAGCCAAATTTTGTGATACACTCGTAATTCAATATATTACTAATTTAATAAGAATTTTGTGTAAATGAAAGCCTTCTGGGAAGAATCTTTGGCCCTTTTGAGGACCAGATTGAATGAACATGCCATGAACACATGGATAACGCCCATGGTCTGTGAAGACCTGAGCGAAACCACTGTCGTTTTTTCTGTTCCCAACAACTTCTTTGTAACCTGGATAAGAGACAATTATCTCAAGATTATTAGTGATTCAATCAATGAAATTACGGGGAGAACCCTTTCAATAGATTTAAGGCTTAGGGAAGAATCGCCTGAAACAGATGGTCTTGCAGTAGAAATCCCTACTCCTCATGTGGGCTGTGATAAGGAAACTCAATCCATCACGGAATACGCAAGGAAAAGAAACATCAACCCCAGATATACTTTCGAGAGTTTTGTAGTGGGGTCGTGCAATCAGTTTGCTCATGCCGCCGCACGGTCAGTCTCAGAAAATCTCGGGGCCTCCTACAATCCTTTGTTCATTTACGGAAGTGTTGGTCTGGGCAAAACACATTTAATGAGCGCAGTTGGATATGCCGTAGCCTGCAGGGACAGATCAAAAAATATAGCATTTGTGACATCTGAAGAATTCACAAATGAGATGATAAACGCAATCAGATTTGATCGAATGGTTGATTTTAGAAACAAATACCGGAGCCTGGACCTGCTGATGATAGATGACATTCAGTTCATAGCAGGCAAGGAGAGGACTCAGGAAGAATTTTTTCATACTTTCAACTCAATCTACGAGGCATCAAAGCAGATCATAATAACATCTGACCGTTTTCCAAACGAGATTCCTGAACTGGAGCACAGATTGAGGTCAAGATTCAGTTGGGGACTTATAGCGGACATGGGCTCGCCCGATTTGGAAACCAAGGTTGCAATTTTAAAGCGCAAAGCCTTTGAAGACAATTTTGATTTACCGGACGATGTTGCGTATTTCCTGGCCGAGCAGGTTGAGTCAAATATCAGGGAGCTAGTCGGCTATCTAATACGGGTGATAGCCATGAGCACATTGCAGGGCATTCCAATATCTGTAAACCTGTCCAAAATGGCTCTTCGCGAAATTCTTCACAGAAACACCAAGACTATTACGGTTGATGACATAATAGCCTGCGTTTCAAAGTCTTTTAACGTAAAGCCGGCTGACGTTAAGTCACGAAAAAAACACAAGTTATATTCTCTACCTAGACAAGTTGGAATGTTTTTGTCGAGAAACCTCACAGAGTTATCTTATCCTGAAATAGGAGCGGCTTTTGGTGGTAAAGACCACTCGACTGTGGTTTACGCCGCAAAGAAAATAGAGAAAAAAATAGATCAGGATCATTCGTTTAAGAATTTAATCGAAGCGCTAAAAAAAGACATCAAGGGAATTTAAACAGAAATTGTTGTTGAAAACCTGTGGAGAAACTGGTTGTTGAAATTTATTCCGGCGTATTCACAAAACACTCTCGATTTTATCAACCGTCTCTCAACAGCATGATACTGTTTGAAAACGCCTTTTTAGAGTTGTTTTCACAAAATCACAGTGTCTATTATGACTTTTATATTTCTTAATTATTTATAATTTAAGAAAAGAGGAAAAGCCCATGCAGTTTGAAATGAACAAGGATTCTCTTGTAGAAGGGTTGTCGAAATTAGTCTCTATAACTGAAAAAAGATCTCCGCTCCCCATTTTATCTCATGCGCTGATGGAACTTGATGATGATGGCCTAACCCTTACGGCAACCGATCTGGAAGTGGGCTTGAGAATGAATTATGATTGTAGTGTGGTTGAGCCTGGAAAAATCACGGCGCCTGCAAAAAAGTTTTATGAAATAATCAGGGAACTCGCTGGTGGATCAATCTCAGTCACATCGAATGACAGATATCGACTCAACATTGTCTCAGGAGCTTCTTCTTTTGATCTGGCAGGAATGGATTCTGCAGATTTTCCAGTCTGGTCCGATCATGAGTCTGTGGAAACTTCGGAAGTGGATTCTGAGGCATTTATAAGAATGATGGACAAGACTCTGTTTGCCGCATCCAACGATGATTCCAGGTTCAATCTGAACGGAGTTCTCTTCGAAAAAGACAATGAGAAAACCAAACTTGTTTCAACCGATGGTCATCGTCTTGCATTGATAGAGACGGACATAGAGTTACCTGCGGATTCCAGGTTCATTGCTCCCAAAAAGGGCCTGGTCGAAATAAAAAAGTTTCTTGAAAACATGAAACAAAAAGTTCAGTTCGGGTTCGAGAAAAAGAACCTGATAATTAAAACCGAAAGGGCCATGATGACGGTTCGTCTTATCGATGGTGACTATCCGGATTATAACAAAGTCATTCCGCAGAGTTCCGGTCAGAAAGCGTTCATAGATAAAAATACCCTGGTACAGTCTCTGAGAAGAGTTGTCATCCTGACATCAGACAAGAACAGGGGCATAAGCCTGAAACTTGAGAGTGATAAACTGAGCGTGAATGTTAACAATCCGGAACTTGGGTCCGCTGAAGATTCAATTCCCGTAGAGTTTGAGGGGTCTGAAGTCCAGCTAATTATCAACGTTCAATATTTACTGGACGCCCTTAATGTTATTTCCGCTGAGAAGGTTTCTCTTGAATACCATAAGGATGGGGCGCCGGTGATAATAAAACCTCATCCTGAACAGGACTATTTCAATATAGTAATGCCAATGAGAAAATAACCATCCACAACCTGTTTTAAGAGTTAAAGGGAGAAAAATTGACTGACAGCGGCGAAAAACAAATATACGGAGCTGAACAGATAAGGGTGCTCGATGGTCTGGAAGCCGTTCGTAACACTCCTGGCATGTATATAGGCAACACTGGTGTAGAGGGACTTCATCAACTTGTCTGGGAAGTTGTAGACAATTCAGTCGATGAGGCTCTTGCCGGTTATTGCAGAAAAATTTCGGTGGTTGTGCACCTGGATTCATCTGTAACTATTGAAGATGATGGTAGGGGTATTCCAACCGACATGCACCCAACAGAGAAAATTCCTGCTGCTGAAGTAGTAATGACCATATTGCACGCAGGTGGAAAATTTGACAGCGACACTTACAAGGTTTCAGGGGGGTTACACGGAGTGGGTGTTTCAGTTGTGAACGCCCTTTCTGAACTTCTAAAACTGGAGATACGTCGCGGTGGTCAGGTATTCCGACAGATATACAGAAGAGGGAAAAAAGTAACTGACCTTGAAGTTGTAGGAACTACCAAACGCAATGGCACAAAAATTACTTTCAAACCGGATTCTGAGGTTTTTGGATCAGTAGAACTTAATTACGACACAATAGCTTCCCGGTTGCGAGAATTGGCTTTCCTTAACAAAGGACTGTCCATCAGTTTTGATGATGAACGCTCCCAAAAACAAAATGTTGTTTTTGAATTCGAAGGCGGAATAGTTTCCTTCGTCGAACACCTGAACAGAGCCCGTAAAACTATGGAAGGAAACACCATATTCATTACAGGCGAAAAGGAAGGTAACTGTGTCGAATGCGCCATACAGTACAATGACGGATATTCTGAGACTGTTCTTTCATACTGCAATAACATCAACACGTTTGAAGGCGGAACACATGTATCAGGATTCAGGGCGGCGCTGACAAGGACAGTCAATCAGTATGCCAATTCCAAAGGTTTGCTTAAAAACGGAAAAACAAACCTGGCTGTAACCGGGGATGATTTGAGAGAGGGTCTGACAGCTATTTTAAGTGTCAGGATGTTGAACCCTCAGTTCGACAGTCAGACCAAGTCCAAGCTCGGTAACATGGACATAAAAGGTATAGTCGAACAGTTGGTAAATGATAAGTTATCGGAATACCTTGAAGAAAATCCTAACACTGCAAAATGGATCATAAACAAGGCAATAGAAGCCGGTCGTGCCAGAGAGGCGGCAAAAAAGGCTAGGGAACTTACACGAAGAAAAAGCGCGCTTGAATCCGCCGCCCTTCCTGGAAAGCTTGCCGATTGTCAAGAAAAAGACCCAGCAGCCTCTGAACTCTTTCTGGTTGAAGGCGAATCCGCAGGAGGTTCGGCTAAACAGGGCAGAGACAGGAAGTTCCAGGCAATCCTGCCTCTAAGGGGCAAGATACTGAATGTTGAAAAAGCCCGCTTCGACAAAATTGTCCAGAGCCAGGAGATAAGAACTCTCATCACAGCGATGGGAACGGGAATCGGAGAAGAAGATTTTGACATATCGAAAATCAGATATCACAAAATCATAATCATGACTGATGCTGATGTTGACGGCTCACACATAAGGACCCTGTTGCTAACATTCTTTTACAGGTGTGTCCCCGACGTTGTTAACAGGGGATACCTCTATTTCGCTCAACCTCCACTCTTTAAGATAAAAAAGGGTAAGGAAGAATTCTATGTCAAAGATGAAAGTAACCTTGATGACGTAGTGCTTGGATATGGATTAGAGCACGCTAAGGTCCTGAAAAGTGATGGAACTTACGTGGAAGGTATAGTCCTGGTCAATTTGATAAAGAACCTACTGAGAATGGAAAAGATACTTGAGCTTTTTGAGCGAAAAAACATGGACGCTCACGTATTCAGAACCTTCATGGAGGTCGGACTAAATCAATCCAGCCTGGATACCATTGAAAATGTCCAGGAACTTCTTAAACTGGCTTTGGAAAAAATTGAAAAAGAATATCCGGAAATAGCCATTCTGGAATCCCGGATTGAAAAAGACGAGGAAGAATCAAAGTTCCTCATTGAACTCAAAACCAGGAGAAACGGACTTAACAGAACCACATGTATTGATTATGAGGTTGTCGATTCGCCTTCGTTCATGGAACTGTTGTCGATACATTACAAACTGAATGCTTTAGGCCTACCACCATACACTCTGGAATCCGATGGAGCATCGACTGCTTTTGGATCTTTTTCCAAGTTGGTTGAAACAGTCATAGAACAGGGTCGGAAGAAAATATCGATACAGCGCTACAAAGGTCTGGGCGAAATGAATGCCGAACAGTTGTGGGAAACAACCATGAATCCTGAAAACAGGAAAATTCTTCAGGTGAATGTGGATGACGCTATAAAGGCCAATGAAATATTTTCCACATTGATGGGTGATCAGGTTGAACCGAGAAGAGATTTCATAGAAAAAAACGCCCTCAATGTTATGAATCTTGATTACTAACATGCAGGCTGCATAGAACAGGACTGCATTGAGAGATCATACTGATTTTTGTTTGTTAAGCGGAATGGATGGAAGAATGATAAAAGTTCCGGTAGCATGGGCTATCATTTGATCATTGGTCTCGTACAGACGCATTTCACACACGTCCTGTCGTTTCCCGGATTTTATAACCTTTCCTACTGCCCGTAGGTTGGTTTGTTTGGCAGCGGCAAACAGGTGGAAAGACATTTCGGAAGTGGCGACCCAGCATGATTTTTCATG
>CAZVOU010000130.1:0-16514 GCA_964628605.1 uncultured Syntrophaceae bacterium | reverse complement strand
CTGAGCGCCTCAATCATCTGAGGGTTACCCGCAGCGCATCCTACTCGCCAGCCGGCCATGGAATAGCTTTTTGAGAGTGAGAAGGTTTCTATTCCTACTTCCTTGGCTCCTGGAACAGCTAGAAAACTCGGGGCCTTGTATCCGTCAAACACCAGATCTGCATAGGCGAAATCATGCACTATCATGATCTTGTACTCATGGGCGAATTCGACTATTCTTTTGAAAAAGTC
The DNA here is from genome assembly GCA_964628605.1 of uncultured Syntrophaceae bacterium. Lineage (GTDB taxonomy): Bacteria > Desulfobacterota > Desulfomonilia > Desulfomonilales > Desulfomonilaceae > CAITZA01. The sequence continues at coordinate 16,284 of CAZVOU010000130.1, read as the reverse complement.
ATCGTCAACCACCATGGTTGTGGGATTGTGCGGAAACGATATGATGAGCATTTTAGGTAGCGGCCATGTCAGTCTAACCGCCGTCTTGAGATCTTCAAAAAAATCGCTGTCCGGGCGGATCGGAACGTGACGTAAATCTCCTCCCGCTATCACCACTGAATATGGATGAATCGGGTAGGTAGGGGAGGGAACGAATACCACGTCACCAGGGTTGATCGTGGCCAGAACCAGATGCGCAAGAGCGTCTTTTGCGCCCATGGTCGCCACCACTTCCCGGTTCGGGTCAAGCTCCACGTCGTATCTCCGCTTCCACCAATCGGCAAACGCCATCCGGAGTTTCGGTATACCCGCCGACGCGCTGTAACGATGGTTGCGGGGATTCTGCGCCGCTTCTATTAACTTGTTCACTATATGTTGAGGTGTGGGGATGTCCGGGTTTCCCATTCCAAGATCTATAATGTCCTCGCCCGCTCGTCTGAGCTTCATCTTCAACTCATTGACGACCTGGAACACATACGGGGGGAGACGCTTGATTCTACTGAACTCTTCCAATTTTACCTCCAACTGGCTTGGGGACTGAAATGGCCGTAGTCTTCTCACCTGAGTTAGATTAAAACTACCGCCTAGTCCTCTATTTCCGCACCCGACAAAATGGACTCCGCTCTTGGTGTCCTGATTCCGTCAGGTCCGTACAATTCAATTGCGCTCTCCACAAGTTCAACCTTTGCTTTAGTTAGTTTTGCTTCTACGCAGATTAAACTGGGATTAACATTGACTCGTGGATAAATCCATAGCACACGGGAAATCTTAAATCCAGTATCAGTTGCCGTTTTCCTTATCAAATCCATACCGCTGGCCGGATAAATGAGAGACAAATGTCCATCCTGTTTTAAGAGTCTGGAGGACACAGAGAACAACTTCGTCACCGGCATCATGATTTGATGGCGGGAAAGAGCTTTTTCACTGAGTCTGTTTATTCTCCCGCGTCCGTATTCATGATATGGAGGATTAGAGACCACAATATCAAAATTGTGAGGTCTAAAGAGCCTGTCAGCCTGCCTCAAATCCCCTCGGATCAGAAACACCCTGTCTTCCAGATTATTTATCAAGGCCCCACGTTTTGCTCTCAATACAGGGGCGCTTTGAATTTCAAGGCCAAAACAGGTAATGGTCTTGTTTTTCCGGGCCAGTCCAAAGGCTATAACACCGTTTCCGGTCCCAGCGTCAAGCGCAAGGCTATCATCGTTTATACGGGTGAACCATGTCAGCAGGAGAGCGTCTTCGGAAACACGATACCCTTTAAGCGCCTGAATTATCCGGACTTTATTTCGAAACACACCATCGATGGTTTCTGGTTCAGATGACAGTTTCAAATGAGCGACTTCACAGTTTTCTACGTTTGAATCAAGTCCGTCCTGTGCCATGGAACCACATCAGAACACATTCAAGACCATTCCAGACGAAAGTTTCGGATAAAAATAGGTTGATTTCTGTGGCATCTTGTAACCCTTCTCGGCAGCCTCTCTCATCTGATCTACTCTAGTAGGATTCAGAATGAAACTTGCCTGAACATCTCCACGGAGCGCTTTTTCTATGGCCTCCATTATTATAGGAGAATATTCAATCTTGCCTTCGGAATTACCCGGATCTATACGAAGCCCCAGAGTCATGATGACTTCACGCAATATGGTTACATCAAGTCGTTTCAGGGTGGCTGGAATCGACTGATCCATGACGTTACCCGCTGCGTCGAAATCCTTGAGCTTAAGAAGTCTGAAACAGTTCTGTCCATTGGTTACCAGGCCAAAACATCCACCCAGCTCCGAATATTCGCCTATGGCTGAAATAAATTTTTCGGCGTCTCCAGAGAAATTTTCAGCTGAGCATGGAAGCTCCTCAACATCAAAGTACGGCGCCAACGCCGCCAGTAGTTCAGCGGTGTTAAAATTGTCCAACCCCTTCACCATCCTGTGAGCGGGCAATATTGTCAGGCCCGGGTGAGACATCGAAGTCAAATACATCATGACGTAGTTGTAAGGGGCTTGCGGATCGTACGAAGCCGATTGTTCCATTTCCCTTTTGTATGCCAACGCCGTCTCATAACGGTGATGACCGTCAGCAATGAAAAGACTCTTGGGAGCAAACTCCTCAACTATGGAACTGATTGCATTCTCATCGTCTATGATCCATGTCCTGTGAATGTTTTTGTTTGAGTCAATGGTGACTTGATCAGGTTCGTTATTCATGAATCCGGAATATATGCCGTAAATTTTTTCATGATCGTCATTGAAAAGGGAATGAATGGGTGTCAGGTTCGCCTTGCAAGCCCTAAGAAGCTCAAGTTGATCCTTCTTTGGCCCCAAATAGGTCTTTTCATGAGGTAACACTTTGCCTTTTCCGTAGTCATCGACTTTGACAACGGCCACAAGTCCATCAAGTCTTTTTTTGCCACCGTCCGGCTGTTCAAATTCCATTTGGTATATTATCAGCGCCGGCTTATCAATTCTGACGAGCACGCCGTCGTTAATCCATTGACGGAGTGTCTCTGAGGCTCTGGTATGCTTGTTGTTCCGTTCATCATCATCCGGAAACTGTTTCCCCAGGACCAGTCTTATCATATTGAATGGATGTGATTGATAAAACGCCTGCTGTTCCTCAGGTGAAATCACGTCGTAAGGAGGGGTAATTAGCACGTCAAGTTCTTTTGTAAGATGTTGTCCATACTTGACTACTGGAAATGCTTTTATTTGAGCCATCGGATTTTCCTTGATAAACAGAAGTAGTTTGATTGTATAGCGAATTCCCTATATGAGTCCCAAACCGGCATACTCACCGAGAGTGTTGGTGACTAAAAGAACATCATTTTAACATATCATGAGGAATTATTTCTGGTCAAACAATAAAGATTGGAAAAGTCCAGGAATATTGGAACATGAAGTGAATTGGAACTCGTCAGGCGTGGTCAAAGCCTTTACAGGAGCTATGATCAACAAATCCGCATGTTTTAGGTGGGAATAAACACCGAAAATTTTTGAAGTGGACGAGAACAGTGTTCGATGGACTTGAAGGTGACAATGGAGGATTGTTTTGGGAAAGAGGCATGAGCCCCTTTCCCTGTTTGCGGCGCAATACTATTTCTTGGTGTCTTTGACTTCCTCAAAATCAGCGTCAACTACATCGTCATCGGGTTTAGCCGAGGATGCAGAGGCCCCACCGTGAGGCCCACCTGCGTGCTCCGCTCCGGCGCCGGCCGGACCGGAAGTTTGCTGATACATGGCTTCAGCCAGTTTGTGTGAAGCTTGCTGTAATTCTTCCATAGCGGCCTTCAAGGCTGCTGCGTCCGTTCCTTCCATAGCTGTTTTGGTCTTTGTGATGGCCCCTTCAATTGCGCTGCGGACTCCGGCGTCAACCTTGTCTCCGTGCTCCTTGAGTGTCTTTTCTGTCATGTAGACTGTGGAATCAGCCTGGTTTCTAAGATCGATAATCTCACGCTTCTTCTTATCGTCCTCGGCATGTGATTCTGCGTCCCTGATCATTTGCTGAATTTCGGCCTCAGTCAATCCGCTGGAAGCAGTAATTTTTATGGACTGCTCTTTTCCGGTGCCGAGGTCTTTTGCGGAGACGTGGACGATACCATTGGCGTCGATATCAAAGGTAACCTCGATTTGAGGTATCCCTCGGGGAGCAGGCGGAAGGCCCACTAGTTCAAATCGCCCTAACGTTTTGTTGTCATGGGCCATTTCTCTCTCACCCTGCAAAACATGGATGGAAACCGACGGTTGATTGTCGGATGCCGTCGAGAAAGTCTGGCTCTTCTTAGTCGGGATGGTGGTGTTCTTTTCAATCAGGCGAGTGAACACTCCACCGAGAGTCTCGATTCCGAGTGACAGCGGAGTCACGTCCAAAAGAAGCACATCTTTCACATCACCCTTGAGAACGGCGCCCTGGATGGCTGCTCCAATGGCGACAACCTCATCGGGATTAACGCCCTTGTGTGGTTCTTTGCCGAACAGTTCCTTGACCTTGGCCTGAACGGCGGGCATGCGTGTCATACCTCCGACCAAAATCACCTCATCAATCTGAGCGGCGGTAACACCGGCGTCTTTAATGGCGGTGCGGCAGGGATTGACGGTCCTCTCGATCAGGTCGGAGACAAGCGCCTCGAGTTTCGATCTGGTCAGCTTCATGGTCAAATGCTTGGGACCGGAAGCGTCAGCAGTGATAAAAGGCAAATTTATGTCGGTCTCCATCGAGGAGCTTAATTCTATTTTGGCTTTTTCGCCTGCTTCCTTGAGTCTCTGGAGGGCCATTTTGTCATTGCGAAGGTCGATTCCCTGATCCTTCTTGAACTCATCGGCCAAATAATCGATGATTCTCTGGTCGAAATCTTCTCCACCCAGATGGGTGTCACCATTGGTAGACTTGACTTCGAACACGCCGTCGCCAATTTCCAGGACCGATATATCAAAAGTTCCGCCGCCCAAGTCGAAGACCGCTACTTTTTCTTCCTTCTTCTTGTCCAATCCGTAGGCCAAAGATGCTGCCGTCGGCTCGTTGATGATTCTGAGCACATTCAGGCCCGCAATACGACCGGCGTCTTTTGTCGCCTGTCTCTGGGAATCATTGAAGTATGCGGGGACGGTGACAACGGCGTCTGTTACTTCTTCACCCAGATAATCTTCCGCTGTCTGTTTCATCTTCTGGAGGATCATCGCCGAGATTTCCGCAGGAGTATACTCCTTGCCACGAGAGTCAACAGCAGCGTCCCCGTTTTTACCCGGAACAATCTTGTACGGGCTTATCTTGATGTCAGCCTGAACCTCTTTGGATTCGTATTTTCTTCCTATCAGTCTCTTTATGGCAAAAAGAGTGTTTTCGGGATTGGTTATTGCCTGTCTTTTTGCTACCTGGCCAACAAGCCTCTCCCCGGAATCAGAGAAGGCAACCATGGATGGAGTGGTTCTACCGCCCTCTGAATTGGTGATAACTACTGGGTCTCCACCTTCCATGACTGCAACGCATGAGTTTGTTGTTCCAAGATCTATTCCTATAACTTTACCGGCCATCTTTTCCTCCCGACGCCGTCCTCACGGCGTTATATGTATTAACTAACAATCGTTTCCTTTTTTATCTGCTTGATACAACGACTTTGGCAGGACGTAACAATCGGTCCTGGTACATATATCCTTTTTCAAGCTCTTCAACTACCGTGTTTGGATCCTTTGCAGGATCCTTGACGGTCGCAATTGCCTCGTGAAATTCAGGGTTGAAAGTCTTGCCCATGGACTCAATTGCCGTCACGCCAAAACGCCCCAGCACATCGCTGAACATATTGGCCGTCATTTTTACTCCATCCAGCAGCGGTCCCGGCGCTTGAGCCGCCGAAGCCGTAATCGCCCTGTCCAAGTTGTCCTTTATAGGCAATAAATCCCTGATCAAGTCTTCATTTTTGTACTTCAGGAGTTTGCTTCTCTCCTGAATGCTTCTTTTTTTATAATTTTCGAACTCTGCTACGGAGCGTATCCATTTGTCGCGATTTTCCTCGGCCGCCCGGATCGCATTAGCCAACTCATTCACCTGGGTTTCCTCAGTGTCAGACTGCTCTGAATCCACTGGTATATCTTCCCGTTGGAGCGCTCCGGCGCCTTTGGCAATGTTTGTTTGAGTCAAATCAGAACCGTCTGTCGTCAGGCCTTCCTTTTGGCCTGCAACATGAAGTTTGATTTGATCGCCATTTTTATCAGTCATTTAATTAACCCCGTGTATAGTAGCGGACGAATTCAGTATTTTGTAATGACAGATCAGTTTGACAATTCGCGAAAACCAGGGCCACACTTGCGATCTGCAAATGAGGACGCCAATTGACCTCGAAGCATTCCACCCAGACGGCGCAGTCATTTTATGACCTCCGTCCTGATACTGACCTCCGGTTCAGACTTACATGGACATTTGGGCGCCCTAAATGCGGTTGTCAAGAGCGGGGGTGTCGGGATTGAAGGGTTTTTTTCTAAAAGTCACAGATTCTGCGCTGAATTTTGAAAATAATCGATTCTTTGACCACTATTTAGGCAAAAACCGGTCAAAAACTCTTGGACAACAAGGTTTTTCCATGACTTTTCAAGAGATTTTTCTTGATCCTGTAAAGCTTTTCAGAGAGTGAAACCTTGTAAATGTGTGGATTAGCAAATCTTTTGAATTCGGGTTCGAGACGTCCGGTTTGCGCAATCGCTCTGTTACGACATTCATCCAGTGAAGGGGACTCATAAACCTGCTCTCCCTTGATAAAAACAGGTATCATAAGCTCTTCAGCGCGATAAGGCGGTTTGTAGACCTTCTTCATGTAGTCGTACATGGGATGATGCGCTGTGATCTTTCGCCCGAACGGAGTTGGTTCATCATGGTGGGCCAGCAGATCTCCTATCATTCCTCCATGATTGTTGTAAAACCGAAAGATTTTTTTTACTCCAGGATTTGTAACCTTCATTGGATTGTGAGAAATTTTAATTTTTGGCGTCAGTTCGCCATTTGAGCAGTCGGCCGCCATCAGTTTGTAAACTGCGCCGAGAGCGGGTGTTTGAAATGATGTAATTAACTTGGTTCCTACGCACCATACGTCAATTTTTGCCCCCTGTTCCCGGAGGCTCTCAATGATCCATTCGTCCAGATCGCTACTAGCCAGGATTTTGACCTCTGGGAAGCCTGCCTGATTCAACATTTCCCTGGCAATTTTGGAATAATAAGCCAAGTCTCCGGAATCAATTCTTATGCCTTGGAGGGTCTTGCCGTGGACTTTCATGTCTCCGGCCACCGATATGGCTTTCCTGATTCCCTGAACAGTATCATAGGTGTCCACCAGTAACACACTGTTGTCCGGGAAAACTTTCACAAAACCTTGAAAGGATTCCAGTTCTTCATCAAAACTTTCGACCCAGCTGTGAGCGTGAGTTCCTTTGACGGGGATGCCGAAGAGTTTTCCAGCACGCACATTTGACGTTCCGGAACACCCACCGATGTATGCGGCTCGAGCCCCATACGCGGCCGCCTCCACTCCATGGGCTCTCCTCGTGCCGAATTCTACCACGGGTTCCCCTCTGGTGGCCTGTCTCAATCTGGCGGCCTTGGTGGCGATAAGCGTTTGGTGCCCCACTAGGGCAAGCATCGTCGTCTCAAGTATTTGAGCCTCATCAATAGGGCCCGTCACTCTGATGAGCGGTTCCCCGGGGAACACTACCGTGCCCTCTGGAACCGCCCAAATGTCTCCTGTGAATTTTATCCCTTTCGACAGCGATTCCATTGCCGGGCCCGAAAAAATTCCAAGACTCTCAAGATATTCAAGGTCATCAGGGAAAAGACGCAAGTTGTTTACATGGCTGATCACACTCTCCAACCCGGCAAATACGCTGTAACCGCCATTATCGGGATTTTGCCTGTAAAACAGATCAAAACACGCGTTCTGTCTGTTCCTTCCAAGAGACCTGTAACCTGCGACCATCGTCAATTCGTAAAGATCTGTATCAATTGTTCTATTTTCACATTTGAGTCCACAATAGGCTTTTTGGGCGTCAACGCGCCCCATCAATTGCCCATCACTCTGATCTATCACGTTTACGCTATCTATTGTGGCCCCGGACGATCCATCAATTAATTTCGGTTTCATTAGATGACATCTTTCTTCGAATCACTGAAAAATTTTTCGAAAGAGGCTTGATATGGGTTGGATGCGACACCCCATTCTGTGACAATTCCGTGGATTAATATGTTGGGAGTGACATCGAACGCTATATTTCTCACTCTGACGCCTTCAGGGGCAATTCTGCAACCGCCGATATGAGTCACTTCCTCGGCCTTGCGTTCCTCAATGGGGATTTCTGAGCCGCTGGTCAATGACATATCTATTGTCGATAAAGGCGCAGCGACATAAAACGGTATCTTGTGGTAACCGGCCAGAACTGCAACTGAATAGGTTCCAATCTTGTTGGCTGCGTCACCATTCGAAGCGATCCTGTCGGCTCCGACCACCACTTTATCTATGAGACCCCTCTGCATCATTGCTCCGGCCGTATTGTCCGGAATTAGGGTCACGGGGATCCCCAGTTTCATCAGTTCCCACGATGTGATCCTTGAGCCCTGATTCAATGGCCGAGTCTCGTCCGCCACCACCGAGATTTTCTTGCCCTGCTCATAGGCCGCCCTGATAACGCCCAAGGCCGTGCCGTAACCGGCAGTGGCCAGTCCACCCGCGTTGCAATGGGTAAGAACCGTGTCCCCGTCATTGATCAAGTCTGCCCCATGAAATCCTATACGTTCACAAAGCTCTCTGTCCTCCGTCTCCATCAGTACCGCCTCTCTGACCAAAGCGTCTCTGATCTCAGACGGGCTCAGTCCACCCAGCTTCTCGTAAAGAGATTTCATGCGGTTGACCGCCCAGAAAAGGTTTACCGCTGTCGGTCGGGTTGCGGCAATCGCTGAACATACCTCTCCAAACCGGGCTGACATTGCATCAACATCATCACCTGAATCCAGAAGTCCCAACGCTATTCCCATCGCGGCGGCTACACCAATGGCCGGCGCGCCTCTAACCGACAAACGCTTAATGGCTTCACACATCTCGTCTACATTACGTATTGAGATGTACTCTTCACGTAAAGGCAGCAGAGTCTGGTCGAGAAGTCGTATATGATCACCTTTCCACTCTATGGTTCTAAATGGATCTGACAATTTGGCCTCCATAAAATACAGCAAAAAATAGCGCAAACCCTGAGCGCCGTGGCAAAATTCAGGATTATAGCGGGGAATCAGGTCTGGACGACCATAATAGCATACTAGACAACCGTTTTCATGATCAAGGAAGACGTGTTGCAGACACACAAAAATGGGCGGCTGCATGAATATTATGTAATATATAACGTATAAATTTAGTTAGATACAGTTATATAGTAAAATTTTACTTGATATTTTTGGAGGTCGCTGCTATATGAATTTCAAAACAGTTGAGAGGTAGTATAATGATCAGGTCCATTTTTGTTGTAATAGCTTTGATTTCAATCCTGTTTGTCACAGGGCCTGGCCAGGTATTTTCTGATAGCGGCATGGCGCTTAATATGTGCCAGGAACTAGTGAACAATGCTAGAAACTATGAAAGTAGGGCTACATGGCACAATCGGGTTTGCAAAAACCTGATGCAACAGATTGAGAACATGTCTAAACAGCCTAAGAACTCGGGAACTTCTCAGGCCTTAGAAACTCTGTTTCAGCAATATGATCAAAACCGGGAGATGGAAAACAAGTTTCGGCAGTTGTATCGACAAGCCTCTGAAGAGGCTGAGCGCTGCATGAAATCTGTCAATTAGTAAACTCAACCCTCCGGCCCTGATTTTTGACTACTCTCGACGAATCAAACACTAAACAGTTCGCATTTACAGGAGCCTGATACCCTTTGACATCAGGCTCCTGTCTTTCCATCCATACCGCCGACATCAAAAAACGCCAACGAACGCTTTTGGCTGGGATACCAGTCGATTTACAAACAAACCTGCGATAAGATAATGTTCAACAATGACTGAAAGGCACAAAAAATGACCCAGTTCATTCCCAAGGAATGGTTTGTGGTTCAGGCAGTTGTTTGCACTGAACTCCTAGAAGCCTTGAGTTGTTTCATGCATGAAATGTGTATACACGGTGTGACTATCGAAGAAGGCGCGCTCAATGCTCGAATAACGGCTTATTTTGAGCCTGATTCAGCTGATGAAGTCCGAAAGCGACTTGGCAATTACGTCCAGGAACTTTCAAGGGCTTTCCCGGAATATCCCGAGGCTGAGCTGACCTATAGCACGGCGCTGTCTGAAAACTGGGCTGTGGCGTGGAAAGACAATTTCAAGGTCATGGAAGTCGGCGCCAAAATCATGATAAGTCCTCCATGGTTGAGTCCAGACCCCGGCGAACGCCGGTTGATCATCATAGAGCCGGCGGAAGCTTTCGGCACTGGTTCGCACGAGACGACACAGGGGTGCCTTGAACTCCTGGAGGAAGTTCTGGACGCACGGGAAAAAGAAGGTCTGTCCACAGCGGTTTTAGATGTCGGTTGTGGTTCCGGCATTCTTGCCATAGCGGCGGTAAAACTGGGCGCTGATTCGGTTACTGCTATTGACAATGACCCTATCGCGATAGAATCTGCCCTGGAAAACGCCCAATTGAACGGCATAGAAGGTAAGATCATCTTTGAAAATCGTGGAATCCAGGAGCGCTCCAAAAGCTTTCCCGTAGTCGCGGCAAATCTGGACGCCATGACACTGACATCGAATATCGATGTCCTGAAAGATATCTTTCTCGACAAACTTGTCATATCAGGGGTAACCGTCGATCAATGGGACCCGCTGAAAGAACTCTTTCGGACTCACTCTCTGAAGCTGTGTAGGGAACTGATAAAAACGGAATGGGTTAGCGCCGTTTTTTCACACTAAAATTGTGGCTTGGCACATGGCCAAATGTAAAAACAAAATCATAGTCCTGGCAGGTCCGACGGCCTCCGGAAAAACTGCACTCGCTATAAGACTGGCCACTCTGTTCAACGGAGAGATTGTTTCCGCTGATTCGATCCAGATCTACAGAGGCATGGATATCGGTTCGGCTAAACCTACCGAAGCCGAAAAAGCGCGTATTTACCATCACATGATTGACATACGTGATCCGAATGAAGATTATTCTGTTGGAGACTATGTTAAAGAAGCACGTTCAGTAATTGAATCACTGGTTGCAAAAGGGACTGTTCCTTTTGTGGTAGGTGGAACAGGACTTTATATCAGGGGTCTATTGGGTGGAATGCTCGATCTTCCTCCTTCAGACCCGGTTGTGAGAGCAGCCTTACTCAAAGAAATTCAGGAATACGGCCAGAGCGCGTTATACGAGAAACTTGACAGGATAGATCATGAGAGCGCTTTGAGGGTCGGAGCGCATAACACCTCTCGTATCGTTAGGGCGCTTGAAGTCTTTGAGCTTACCGGCAAGAAGATGTCTGATCTGGTCGATGAACATGTTTTTAGTGATCGACCTTATGACGCGTTGTTCCTGTGCATCACTCCAGACAGAGAAGTTTTATATGAACGCATTGATAATCGTGTAGAAAATATGTTAAACACTGGATTGTTACAGGAAGTTACTAACCTGAGAAGCATGGGTTACAGCTCTGGGTTGAAATCGATGCAATCTTTGGGCTACCGTCACGCTGCGATGATTCTTGACGGAGAGGCGGACGCTGGCGAGGCCGCCCGTTTAATGAAGAGAGACACCCGACACTATGCCAAGAGACAACTCACTTGGTTTAGGTCGGAATCAGACGCTAAGTGGTTTGATCCTTTTAATATCTCGAATATCGAGGTTTGTATTGAAAATTTTCTCGGTCAGCAGTGTTGAGACCGGGATTTTCTCCCAGTCATGCCGAGTGATTCGATCAAACGGTTCTGATTTGGGATTATGCGCATGGGGGCGCTCAAAATGCCTAAAACACATTTTAACATTCAGGATCAATTTCTTAATCAAGTCCGAAAGGCCAGGATAGAAATTGAGGCAGTTTTAACCTCTGGCAGTTCCATCAAAGGGTACGTTCGCAGTTTTGATAGTTTCTGTATTATTGTTGAAGACTCCGAAGACACAAAATTGGTTTACAAGCATGCTCTCAGCATGATCAAGCCGGCAGAGGCCGGAGTAAAGATACCGGGCCTCGTTTAACGCGCTGGATGCAAAAATTCAGGCAAGTCCGCTCGCAAAACTGACAAGAGTCATGCGAACGCATGGCTTTTGTCTTGATTCACATTTTCAGGAACTATTCCCACTGATGTTAGCGGGGACTGCGTTCAGGTAGCATACAACGAGCCAAGAGTCGGTTTCCAGGAAAGGTTTGAGTGTGAGACCTATGGCCTTTGATCGTGAAACTCCCAGACAAATCGTCGTCACACCCACAAAAAGTGTCGGAATATCAATCTTGTTAACGATCTTCTTTGGTCCGCTGGGAATGTTTTATTCAACAATATCAGGGGCCATAATAATGATCATAGTGTCGGGAATTGTCGGACTGCTGACTCTTGGTTACGGACTGGCCATAACCCATCCCATCTGTGTTGTGTGGGGAGCTTTAGCCGCTCACTCATACAACAAAAAGCTTCTTGGTGGGCTGACATTACCCTGAAACTGAATCGCGTCCCCAATTATAGCAGACAGGTTCCACGGAGAACTGACTGCCGAAACGCGGCGCCCAATTCCATAGCCATTTCGACACTTGAGGGTTTTTGATCTTGAACAAGGAATGAACGGTCTTTTTTATTCAGAAAAAAAGGGAGTCAGTGGTTACTGACTCCCTTTTCATTTGCAATCTATTTACGAACGCCGGAGATTGTTACCAGCGTGATCCACGGTTTCTGTCGTCACGACGACCACCGCCACCGCCACCACCGGCGTTTTTCGGTTTTGCTTCATTAACCTTCAAAGCGCGTCCGCCGAGTTCTTTTGAGTCAAGTTCCTGAACAGCGCGTAGGCCTTCTTCACGATTTGTCATTTCGACAAAACCAAAGCCTCTGGATCTTCCGGTGAACTGGTCAGATATGATCTTGACTGTGTCAACTTCACCATACTGTGAAAACAGGTTGCGGAGATCTCCTTCGGTTGAATTGAAGGATAGATTTCCAACGTAAATGTTAAAGCTCATTTTGTAGCTCCTTTTTTGGAAAAACGCCCAACACGAACGTGTGACAGCGCATCTGGGTTGATAGATAACGGGGTTGATTGGACGGGGATAGTTAGACGGGAAATTCGGCTAAATCCACGGCACAGGTACCACGCACCAAGTTCTTAAACCTCGCATAATCACCTGTCACCACGTTTGGATGGAACAACCGGAGCAATACAAGCTGAGGTTCAATAGATAGCATACACCAGTGAGCAAGGATTAGCAAGAGAAATACTCTTTTTCATAAGCCAGGATTAATAAGTTATCTTTTGGCGTTGGTCGGCGTGGGGTTTCAGATGTTGAGTAGTTGCGCCAAAACGGAATATAACATTTCCGTATTGAGAGGTTTCAGCAGACAGGCGTGACATCCGGCTTCCAGGGCCTTGTTTTCATAGTCCTTCATCGCGTGGGCTGTTATGGCTACGACCGGTATTTGAGCTGTGGCCGGATTGTTTTTTAGCATCCTGGTGGCGGTAAGCCCGTCCATTCCGGGCAACGAAATATCCATAAGAACGAGAACCGGTCTTTCCGATTCTACTTTCATGATGGCCTCTTCAGCGGAAAACGTTTGGATTACACGAAATCCCCGTGTTTCCAGCAAGTCGCTAATTAGTCGCATATTGGACTCGTTATCTTCGACGACAAGCACTTCCGGATGGACGCCATTGTCATCAAGATTAATAGAATGGTCTTTTATACTCAAACTAGAGGACCTGACTTTATTCAGGCCACGGTCATTACAATCAGTGACAATAAGAGGGAGAGTGACCATGAAAACGCTGCCCAGGTTTTCGCCTTCACTCTTGACAGTGACATTCCCGCCGTGCAGTTGAACAAGCTTCTGCACAAGCGCCAGTCCTAACCCGGCCCCCTGTTCATTCCTGGATAGTGAGGAATCGATCTGCTCAAAAGGATGAAAGATTCTCTCCTGATCCCCTGATTTCAAACCTATGCCTGTGTCAGACACTGTTATTTTCAGCAACTGGTCAGTCTTTCGAACGTCAAGTTTGACTGACCCCCCGAATGGAGTAAATTTGACTGCATTTGAAAGGAGATTCATCACGATCTGTTTCAGACGGACTTCATCGGCCAAAATTGTTTGATGGAGCAAATCATTCTCGATGGACAAACCGATTTTGACCCCTTTTCTGTGCGCCGTTTCTCCGATCATGGAAATGCAGTGGCTGAACACCCTTTTTACATCTACCGGGCCCATGTTTATTTCAATTTTTCGTGACTCTACCTTCGAGAGGTCCAGAATGTCGTTAATTAAATCAAGTAGATGTCGTCCGGCTGATGAAATTTCTCCGATATATCCCAACTGTTTTTCATTTAGACTCCCGAAGAACCGGTCTGCCAACAGGTCGGAAAAACCAATGATGGCAGTTAGAGGGGAGCGCAGTTCATGACTCATAGTGGTGAGAAACTCACTTTTGGCCGCGCTGGCCATCTCAGCCTGCATGCGGTAGCCTGAAGCTTCGGAAAGAGCTTCCTGCAACTTCTTTTGATGCTGCTGCAATTCGAATTCAGCCCGCCTGCGTTCAGTGATTTCATTTTGAAGTTTTTCATTGGCTTTTACGAGATTTTCAGTTCGATCTCTTACCCGGGTTTCCAGATCGTTTCGAGCCTCGATTAAGGCTTCCTGAGCCTTTTTGCGCTCGGTAATGTCCCGGTACAGCGAGACAATCTGAGTAGACCCCCCAATAGTCAAGGTAGTGCCGTTAATCTCTACCGGAGTGATTTTGCCCTGAGCATCGATGTAATCTATCTCGAGTTGCCGGATATATCCATTGTCAATACAATGTTTCAACTGAGAGGAGTTAAGAGCCCGATGGTGTCCGGCAGTCCATTCCAGTACATTTCTGCCAATGATTTCTTCGAGTTTTTCATGTCCGGAAAGAGTCACGTAACTGCTGTTTGCGTCTTTGACATTGCCCTCAGAGTCCAGGATGGAATATCCGGTGTCGGTTGTTTCAATTAAAGCCCGGTACTTCTGTTCGCTTTGCCGGAGCACGTCCTCTGCTTGTTTTCGATCGGTTAGGTCTTTGACCATGATTATGGAATATTTGATCCCGTTAAGTTCAAAAATACTGGCCGACACCAGCCCGTACCTGATTTTACCGCTCTTGCTACGAGCCGTGCCGGGAACACTATCGACCATTCCGGAGCGCAACAGTTCCCGGATGATGAATTCTCTCTGTTTTGGGTCTTCCCATATGTTCAATTCAGATGCCGATCTTCCAACCACTTCGTCGGCTTCATACTCTAATGTCCTGGTAAATCCTCTATTTATCTGCAGGATGACCCCATCGTCCAACCTGGAGATAGCTGCAGCGTCAGGGCTTAACATGAACGCCTTGAAAAACCTCTCCTCGCTCTCTTTTAGAGCATCCTGCGCATTCTTTCGTTCAGAAACGTCTCGAGTCACCCCCTGAAAACCAATTAGTTTACCGGACGCGTCAAAAAATGGAGTTGTGACAACTTCAGTCCAAACAATAGCGCCGTCTTTTCGGATCTGCTCCACCTGAGAAAATTCCGAATCAAATCCGCCGTATTCCTCAATCTGAGCCATCACAACCGAATAACGCTCCAGAACAAGTTCCCTGCTTTCAGGTGTCAGCAAATCAGTCAGTCGTTTCCCAACAACCTCTTCAGGCTCATATTGCAGAAGTCTTTTTACGGATGATGTCACATAGGTGAGGGTGAGGTCCACGGACGCCTGCCAAATGACGTCCCTGATATTTTCAGTTATGAGGCGGTATTTATCCTCACAAGCTAGCAATGCCTCTTCAACAGATTTTCGCAAAAGCCTTTTTCCAGTTTTTTTGTTCGCTTCCGGTGATGACATTTTCTGGAAACTATCCCGAATTCATCGGTCAAAAATTGAGTCCAATACCTGAGTGGTAAAGAATACCACATTCCTGACAAGCCAATCGAGACATCAACACAGGCTTTGTTAATTATGTGCCCTTTTATGGCATATTGCAATATTACAACAGACGTGTGTCAGCCGCCGGATTGTGCGGGCCGCTATGTTTCCATCGATACAATGACTTGTTGGTAACGGCTAAAGCAAAAAACCACTCAATGATATGTTTCATTTAGAGTCGATTGAGATAAGTTTGTTTCAGTCCATGACTGTTTAGGTCGGCGAAATAGACCTTGCTAAACATAATGGCTGGAATAGGTAGCGTTGCTCTGAGAGCTTTGGCGGGAATCAATCTTCGTCTGGCTGGTCCCGATCGGTAAATGAAGTTGACTGTAAAAATTCTGATCTAGAACCCAATTCACGCCATATCAGCAATTCGACCATGTTGCTCAAACTTTTATATTCGGGATTTACATCGGCGTATGCTACCGCTGCTTCATGAAGGCGCTTGCCCAGTATTATCCCACATATACGACTGTCCGCATGATCAAAGTCAATCTTCTGGTTTTTGGATGCGCCGATCAGTGTACACCAGTTCATGAGTTGTCTCGTCTGGTCAATCTGATCCGGACACAATGTTTGTGGAATGTCATCTTTGTTTTTCATGTTTGGGCGCTTCCCGCATGGATTCAAGATT
>CAZVOU010000129.1:0-3923 GCA_964628605.1 uncultured Syntrophaceae bacterium | reverse complement strand
TAAGGAGCAAACGCCCCCAATACAGCCGCGCAGTCTCCTTCTCCGGTTTCCAGACTGTATGTTCTCGACGATGACTTCAGAAAAAATTCGGTTAACATTTCAGTCTGTTTGATGCGGATATTCTCATCGGGCCACAAGAATGCAAACAGCGGATCTTCATGAAACGCTGAGGTCAGTATTTCAATTCTGCGATCGCTCATCATCCAACACCCCGGAAAAAGTTTATACGCTCCACATCTGGAAGGTTTGACTACCCTTGCCCGTGACAGTCATCAAACAGGCGCATGCGATCAAACTTCAGCGTCCCTGGCCCTGCCACCTTCTATTATGACTATTCTATCAGCGCATTCCACAACGGATTCACGGTGAGAGATGAATACTACCGTCATTTTTCCCCTGAGATCCTGAAGGGCCTGAATGATCCTCTGCTCATTTTTGTTGTCAAGATTGCTGGTGGCTTCATCCAGCAAAAGCAGAGTAGGTTTGCGCAACAGAGCCCTGGCCAGAGCAATGCGCTGCCGCTGGCCACCCGATAGCCTGACGCCCCTGTCTCCAACTACTGTCAGCAAGCCCTCAGGAAACTTCTTCACGAATTCATCTGCAGACGCTGTCTCCAGAGCTTTCCAGATATCTTCTTCGGAACTGTCAGGAGATGCCCAGAGCATATTGTCTTTAAGCGTTTCATGAAAAAGAACGCTCTCTTGAGGAACGTACCCCACAGATTTGCGCCATGAATGTAAAAGGTCGCCTTCCAGTGGCTCTGAATCTATAAGGATCTGACCTGAGTCAGGTCTGAGTAGCCCCGTAAGCAGATCTGCAAACGTGCTCTTGCCTCCCCCGGAGGGACCCAGAATTACCGTCGTCTCGCGTGCCCTGATCACCAGATCCAGATGATCAAGAATAAAGTTTGGATCTCCCTTGTCATACCTGAAGCAAACAGAACGGAATTCCAACGAGTCTTTCAGCTCCATCGGATGCGCCTGACCCTCAAGCGCCGGCTCCTGCGATGCCTCAAACCTTGCCTGCATTTCTACCACCGCCTGGTAGGCCGGTAACATGTTCAGTGTCCCCTGCCACGTTCGCTGCATCCACGAAAACATCGGAACCAGACTCGCAAAAAGAAAAAGCATTACAAGCAGTCGCGAAACGGGAATCTCAAGGACCTCTATCCCCACCAGAAAGAATATGCTCACTACAATCACACCACCTATTTCATAATACATCCCGGTGGAGGACAGTATACCTGCAAACCGGTTAGCCTGCCGTTCAAGATTTCCGCTCAAACTGCAAAAGCTCCCCACGTGACGGGCCTCCGCTCCAAAACTCCTGGCTACCTTCATTCCCGAAAGGTGATCCATGAGCACACCAAAAAGACCTGACATCGTTGACCGCCATTCTTCTCCCAGTTCATACGATCGCCGGTTGAGCGGCCGCAATATTACCAGAAGCAGACCAGAACTCATTATGGCAACGCATGTCAGGGGAAACGACAGCATCATCGCTATACCAACATGCACACATACAACAAACACTGTGCTTATAAGCGCAAAAAGACCATATGTCGCACTGTCTATCGTCGCAAGATTCGTCGTCATTATGTGGTTGATGTCAGATGCCCTGATTTGAATGAAGCTCAGCCACTCAACTCGGGCCATCGAAGTGAACAGGTTATCCCTCAACTTGCGCGTAAAGGAATGAGACAGACGCGAATTCAGCAGTGTCGACCATCTTTGAACTATCGAATAAACCGATACTATGACCACATACACTCCCAGAACTGACCAAAGACTCAACGGCAAACCCGTGAACTGCCATACTTCTCCTATCCTGGCAACTATACCCTGGGGCGCAGAATCACCGATCCCTATCAATTGAAGGAAAGGTATCAGCATTAGAAGACCTACACCCTGAGTTAGCCCCATGCAGATCAGAGCCGCTATCGAAACGTAAGCCCTCGCGCCGGAATGGCCGAAAAGGTCTTTAAGGTAAGTCAAAAACAGTCTGCTCTTGGGATTATTCATCATTTTGGCGCATTTCCTCACCCAACAGGTTCAAGACTCAACGATCCTAGGCCCGGGCATATTGCTTGTCAACCACTTACACGAACTCCAAAAGATCCAGATTGATCGCGACCCTCGCCCCCCTTCTATGCGAATGAGACGGTCTCATATCAGAGCAGGACAAAACCATCCAATCAAGTAATTGTTCTAAAAAGAATTGGCCTCAACCAGGAGGCTTAAGGCCAATATCTCACAGGCTGCTATACTTGCCTGTGACGTTTATGCGCATCCCGGTCCAAACCACTCATGATCCGATTGGGATGGATAATAAGACTGGTCGGTTTATTCTTTTGTGCCCAATAACCCTCCAATTCAGTTCTGGAGAACCAGGTTCTTTTAAAGAAGGTACAGCCTTTAAAGCAATACCCTCTCTTAGAGAAGCTACTCCGCCAAGTGGAGAGACTCCATTTTGTGCCGCACCTTCACAATCTGATAGAGCTACCTTATGTGAAGTAGCTCGGCATGTTGGTCATTTTTGAGGAGGTCGTCTGTCGGGTGATAAAAATATCCCGATTATGTGACGGTGGTTTGAACACAGTCTGTTTTTAAATAATTTCACTACTGGTAAGTTCACGCCCTAATGCCACCTCGCATTCTGCTTGAGTAATTTCTCCGTGTTGGTACAGTCCGATGATTCTTTTTTTAGCCTCTTCTTGAGAAATGCCGCTATCGATGGATATCTTAAGGGCCGTATGTCCTCGTTTAATCACAGACTTGATCTCGTCAAAATGCTCTGGGTTAAATGGTGTAGCATGACTAACTGTTTTAGGTGACAAGTCGCTTCCGCAATGTTTACATTTGACTGCAGCGAACTTAACCTCCTCGGCGCAAAATGGACAAATTTTTGTTTCAGGTATCGTTACCTCTTCAGTGATTGTATTTAAAGTCCAATCGAACTGTTTTTCCGATATCTCATTTTCGCTGCGCAACCTTCTAGCCACCTCTCTCACCTTTTCTTTAGAAATGTTGAGCCGTTGAGCTATGGCGTCACCACCAGTGCTTTTCTCTATCAAGAGGCTGACATTGTAATCGAGGGCTGCCGGTGGCATAGAATAACCATCTGTGATGGTTGAACTGTGATTCATTGTGGGGACGTCCTGGAGTTTTGGAAACGCTACCACCAGCAATCCAAATGGTCCAAAAAGACAACCTACCAAGAACCATCCCAGAGAACTACGATTCTTGTATGAAGCCAAGATCGCGCTAAATATCCCAAACAGTAACCAAATGAACACGAATTCCATTAGAGAACCTCGCTAAATAGGAAGAATCTAAAAAAAGTGGGTCATTGTTGACCACCTTTATTCCAGGCATGGCAAAACCAGGCAGAGTAAAATCGTCCCGATTAGAAAACCCCTCCTATAAAATGAATCTGTTAGATGTAATATGAGATAGGCCTATCAAGCATAGATTATACTTATCGGCCGTAATCTATCAAGCAAAAAAGTAAGATATGCCACAAACAAAAAAATCCTGGTTGCCGCTAATTAGTCACCAGCCTCAAGATCATCCAGCAGTTGAGCACATCGTTTCAGGCGCTTCAACATCTCACAGGCTGCTAGCGTCACAAATCAACGGCATCCTTTACGTCCGGAGTTTCTCAGCCTGATAACAGACCCTTACTCGACCTGAAACTATTCTGCGCTGTCACGAAAAAACCGATTTTCACTTTCTTGTCGTCATAAAAAATAGTTTGTTTTGCTTTGTCCTTAATTGGCACACGTGTGTGGTAGGCTCAATTCAAGGGTGTTTGACAACACCAGCGCGTGAAGGCTCGAAGGATCGGCTTATTCTCATGGCGCTGAATCCGAAACGCAAAATTTCATCCGGCTTCACAGGAGGTCCAGGCCATGTGCTTAAAGA
>CAZVOU010000128.1:0-40260 GCA_964628605.1 uncultured Syntrophaceae bacterium | reverse complement strand
TTCCATGAATTATCTGAACAGGCCTTTTCTGATTGAGGAGCAAAAAATCAACCCAGACAAGTGGCTAATATCGTGGGTGTTTTTTGGCGCGCCCGAGAGGATTTGAACCTCCGACCTCAACATCCGGAGTGTTGCGCTCTATCCACTGAGCTACGGGCGCGTCCTTATCAAAGTAATTGACAACGTGAATTGTGTCAATCCGTTTGTGCTCAGGGATCAGAGGCAGGCCCAAATCCTGAGCATTTGGGCCATACATGCGCCAAAAAGACCTGGTTAAGAGTCTACGCGCGATGTTGCTTGCGGCTCATCAAGAAAATCGTGGATCATGAATCAGGAATTGGATTATTTTGAGACACTGATGTGATAGAGTAATAAAGTTTCTCTGCATGCTCTGGGGATGAAGCGGTTGGACTTTTCCAGACCGTTTTTTGGATACAGAAAATGTTCGGAGGTAAATTATGGAAGTGAAGGTATTTGGAGTCATTGGCGCCGGCCAGATGGGTAATGGCATAGCTCACGTCGCAGCGGCAAGCGGTCTGAATGTTATAATGAATGACGTAAAGCAGGAATTTGTCGATCGCGGGATGCAGACCATCGAGAAAAATCTTGGCCGCATGGTGTCCAAGGGAAAATTGTCAGAAGAAGAAAAAACACAAATCTTGTCCAGAATCAAGCCAAGTGTCAGCCTTGAAGATTTTTCCAACGCAGATTTTGTAGTTGAGGCCATTATTGAAAACCTGGACCTTAAAAGGAAAGTTTTCACGGCATTGGACGAGATAACCCCAAAAGACTCCATTCTGGCGAGCAACACATCTTCCATCTCGATAACGAAAATTGCCTCGGTAACGAAAAGGCCTGACAAATTCATAGGCATGCACTTTATGAATCCTGTTCCGGTGATGAAACTTGTCGAGGTAATTAACGGCCTGGCCACAAGCAAAGAAACAACTGAACTTACTGTTGAGCTGTCAAAAAAATTCGGAAAAATTCCAGTAGAGGCTATGGATTTTCCGGGCTTTATCTCTAATCGCGTGCTGATGCCTATGATAAATGAAGCCGTTTATGCGCTGTTTGAGGGTGTAGGAACCGTTGAAGCCATAGACGAGGTGATGAAACTGGGAATGAACCATCCTATGGGGCCGTTGACCCTGGCTGATTTCATTGGGCTCGACACATGCCTGGCAATTCTGAACGTTCTTTATGAAGGTTTTGGAGACACCAAATACAGGCCGTGCCCACTTTTGAAAAAATATGTCGATGCCGGCTATTACGGCCGTAAAAGTGGAAGAGGTTTTTACGACTATTCCTCCAAATGAAAAGTGTGACCTGTAAACCAGAGTGTGCAAGGGGCGGGTCCGATGTTTCGAACATCTGCCGTCCCAACCCACACAAATCATGCGCCGCATGCTGTGGACTCTACAATGTTAAGGACGCTTCAGCCGGTTTAATGAGTATAGAGTTGCGACGCAGGTCCGGCCTGTTTGAAGGAACGCCTCGATCAGTAGAGGCGCTAGTGAATTTCAAGGATTTCATCGCAAGCTCTTCCTGCCTGGAAGCATATGATCCGGAAATACACGTATGCGAATTCATGGGATTCCTGGATTCAAATGAGCGGATAGTGGGTTGTATGCTCCATCCCTCGTCATCAGGGAATAAGGGAATAGACCTTAGAGGACTTTGCCACTATGGCGCCATGGCATGCAAATCTTTTTACTGTCCATCGTGGACGGAACTACCGGTAAGAATCAAGTCAGTTGTTGCCGAGTTGGCTCCAGATTGGAGGACGTACGGACTGATCGTCACTGACACCGCTTTCCTGATATCACTCTTCAAACTTATTGAATGCCAGATCGGCGTCGATCTGACTCTGGAGAGACTACGGACCCCTGTGCTCAGACAAATGCTGACGGAGGTCTTACTGCTGAAAGATTGCTGGTCTCTGCCCCAAGAATCAAAATTGCGTGTAAGTGCTTACTACTTGCGAAATGCTCATAATAGAGGGGGCTCGATTGATTTATACGAAGTTATGCTTGAATCACTCGGTTTCTCTTATGGAGCAGACCTCCGAGGCCCTGAAAACAAGTCGCTGCTCTCAGCCAGAATAAATCATTTTGTAAAGTTGTTCAAAAGCAAGGCATGATGATATAACTTTAAATTACGGTATCTTGTGTGCATTAGTGTAATCTTATTATAGAAAAGAATGTCTTTTTGTGGAAAAAGCCTTGACCGTTCCAATGCGTTGTAGTATCCTTGCGCTATAGTTTCCTTAAAAATTGAATTTGTAGAAGAGTGACGCCTTTCAGTCAGGCGCACAAGGAGGATCAGGTTTGTCGCTCAAGCCTTACAAGCTTGCCATGGCGGTCATGGCATGTATGGTGATTTTTCCGGTGTTGGTCAGTGGTTATATGCCTCCGCCGGACCCATGTGAGCTTGCGCCGATGACTTATGGTCCGCCTCCACCTCCGACTTGCGCTGCGCCTCCTCCTTTGTCGCCGTGCATGCCATGCCCTCCACCGCGATGTTATCCGAGGAAGGCTGTCGGATGTCCTGTAGGCCCTATAATGGTTTGTAAGTGCGCTCCGGAGCCGGGCTTGGCTGCATACAAGTGTGTGCCACCGCCGGCTTGTCCGCCTCCTCCCGTTTGCGCTCCTCAAACCTGCGCTCCACGTTAAATTTTGGCCCACTGAATCAGTGATGGTTCGGGGCTTTTTGTTGGCTCATAATTTAGGATAAGAGAAGAATTTGTGGCGTTGGTCCCGAGATCGACGCCACAAATTTTTTATGGCCGGCAAGTAGCGGTTTTAAATTGACGAAACTCGTAGACAGGCAAACCGGGTTTTATAGGATCAGATTCTGATTGACACCTGACCTTTTATCAGTTAGACGAATTAGACTTGTTTAGTGTTCCTGAAACGGGATTTATATGCCGCATCTCTTATGTCTGATGGCTATACTTGGCGCTTTTTTGATGAGTTCATGCTCTTCTACCACTGGTCTGTCGAGCATTGGCAGTTCATTGAGAGCGGGTGAGTTCTGTTCCGCAGGAACAGTGAAAAAGGCGTCTTTCAACACTCCGGCGCCTGAGCCCATCAAAAGAAGCTGTGCTTTGGCCGATCAGATAACGCAGGCATGCGAGGCTCCGGAACAAGCGATAAAGTCTCAGAAAATCAACGGCCCCAAGGTCAAGGACCTGAGGAGGCTTGTAAAATCCGAGTTAAGATTTCCCTTGCCCACCGGAACTCTATCGTCCGCTTTCGGTTACCGCAGAGGAGCATTTCATAACGGAATCGACATCACCGACCAGAAGGGCGCTCCTATTTATGCAAGCGCTGATGGAATAGTCTCGGCGTCCGGATTCTTGAGGGACCGGCGAGGCCTGGGTCTTCTGGTGGTATTAGACCATGGAAACGGAGTTTCAACTCATTACGGGCACGTGAGTAAAATTCTGGTGCGGCCTGGGCAGAAGATTTCACGGGGAGACAAAATAGCGCTCGTGGGGTCCACCGGTCGATCCACCAGTCCACACCTCCACTTTGAAGTAAAAATAGGGCCAAGATTTTACGACCCTATGACATGTTTTGCGACTGCCCAGTTGAAAAACGTGCGGGTCGCCCAAAGTTTTTATAACACCCCCAAAGGACGTTTTGTCTCGTCCCGAGAAAGGCTTGCCCAGGCTGACCGTTATTAGTCCTTCTTCCGCTATCACTCCATAATTTGGTGGGTTATCTTAAAAATGAGCCCTGACACGCCAAAAATTCCTTGAAAATATCTCAATATCGAATTAAACGTCAAAGCGACCGACATCTTACCATCAAGAGCGAGGAATCCGGATATGAAGAAATCACTCAGGCTTTCAGGTTTTTTGCTGTGTGTGATAAGCCTGCCGATTGTGGTTCAGGCCCAAAGCGTCACTCAACAGGCGCCCTTTTCGGGACAATCAGGCAACGCATATTCTGTTCCCGCGGGAAATGTAGACCAGTCAAGGATGCCGGGTAATGTGGTCGCAAATCCCCAGGCTTCTGGAAACCAGGGGGCGCCGCAGTACCAGTATTCACAGCATAATAACCCATTTTATGACGGATCCACCCCCGGGGGCATGGTTTCGGATACGATAGACTGGATTGTCGGGTTGCCGTCTAATTTTATGGATAGAGTTTCGGAATACCTGGACACCAGGTTTTTCCCACAGAAACCGGCCACTAGCGGCTCTCCGGCAACTCAGTCAGGAAATTCCGGTCAAGCGCAGAATCCTCTACCTCCCGCTAGCGCATACAACCCAGGCGGAAAGTAGACGAAGGGTTTAATGCGGATGAATTTGTCGGACAGAGAAAAGCAGTTAGAAGACGCCAGAAAAAGAATGGTGAAAATTCAACTGGCTGGCCGGGGGATCCGCGATAACCGGGTCTTGGCCGCAATGTCTGAAATCCCGCGTCACATTTTTGTCTCGAAAAGCCTTGAAAATCACGCTTACGATGACAACCCGCTATCCATAGGATTTGGTCAAACCATCAGTCAGCCGTACATGGTTGCAATCATGACCGAGTTACTGGAACTTGAAGGTAGGGAGAGGGTTCTTGAAATTGGCACCGGCTGCGGATATCAGACAGCCATCCTGATGAGACTTTGCCGAAAGGTTTTTACTATAGAGAGAGTGGAAGCTCTGTCGATCGAGGCGCAGAAGAATATATCGGGTCTCGAAATGAATAATGTCTGTTTCAAAGTGGGGGACGGAACCCTTGGATGGAATCAGGAAGCCCCTTTCGACTGTATCCTGGTGACAGCCGGTTGCCCCGTAGTTCCAGAGACGCTTGTTGAACAACTCGCAGAAAATGGGAGACTGGTCATTCCTGTTGGGGACAGATTTTCTCAAACTCTCAAGAGATTAACAAAAAACAAAGAGAAGTTGAAGACCGAGAACTTCACGGCTTGCAGATTCGTTGATCTGATAGGCCAATACGGTTGGCCGGATTAAACGACAGACTGATCCCAAGCCTTGTCCGTCTTGCTGATTCATGACATAAAAAAACCGGTTCAAAAAATTTATGGAATGTGCTTGAGTGCGGTCTTATTGTATAAATGTCAATACACATGGTTTTGTCTTAATCATTCTGGTTTCTTCCATTCTGCTCTGTGGCTGTCCCAAAAGGTCCCAGATGGTCACCAATGTGGCCTCTGAAACTCCGCAGATGAATTCTTCGATTCCTGCTTCCGGGATTTATCACCTCGTTGGCAAGGATGACAATCTCTCCAGGATAGCCAAAAAATACGGTTCCACTGTTCAGGTTCTGGCTGAATTCAATAATCTGAAACCCCCTTATGTAATACGGGAAGGACTGAGGCTTTTCATACCGAGGGATGGCGCTGAACCCAAGCCCGAGAAGGTAGAAAATGTGGACCAGACTCCGGAAGTGGCAGTTCTCGATAACGCAAAACTGTCCTGGCCGGTAAAAGGTCAATTGATATCCGAATTTGGAGTGCGTGAGGGGGCTCAACACAATGGTATTACGATCAAAGCGCCTGAAGGAACTCCGATTGTTTCAGCCGAGTCGGGACGAGTTGGTTATGTGGGGTCCATACCGGGGTTCGGAAATGTGATACTGGTCGAGCACACGGATCACCAGGACAAACTGGTTACAGTGTATGCGCATCTTGCGGAAATACGCACTAAGACCGGAAAGAAGATCGGTCGCAAAGAAATCATAGGCACAGTTGGGACATCAGGCAGGGCCAATGTTCCATCACTGTATTTTGAGGTCCGGAGCAAGTCAAAGCCTCGAAATCCTCTCTTTTTTCTGGATAGGTCCGTACCCCATGAACCCGCATAAGAATTGTTTGATGGAGATTTTTCTACCATGTCGGAAAACTTTTGTGTAAATGTCGGAAAACTATTGGTAAAAGGGCCTTTCACCATTCCGTCAGGAATAGTAACCACGGTTCCCTCTGTCGTTGCCCGTCTGGCGGCAGACATTCCCTCCCTGGGATTTTTGACTACAAAAACAATCAGTCTGGAGCCTCGCTCAGGCTACAGAGAGCCGATCATACACGAGTATCACCCGGGGTGCTTTGCTAATGCGGTAGGTTTGGCCAATCCAGGAGCCCGGCCTTTCCTCGAATCAATGATGCCCCTGAAACCCTTGAGCCATAATAAACCATTATTCGTCTCGATCATGGGCTCTTCTCCTGAAGAATTTCTTGAGTGCTCCAAAATTCTCGAACCGGTGGCCGACGCTTTTGAACTTAACCTGTCATGTCCGCATGTCAAAGGAGCTGGACAGTCGGTAGGGTCCGATCCGTTGTTGGTAAGAAAAATATTGAAAATCCTCAAAGAAAATATCAATAGGCCGCTGATCCCAAAACTGTCGCCGAATCTGTCCAATTTCGATGAAATGGTGTCGATCTGTCAACAGGAGGGAGCCGCGGCGCTGTGTCTCATAAACACGGTTGGCCCCGGAACGGTAGTTGATCAGGATGGATTGCCGATATTGTCCAACATTAACGGTGGCCTCTCCGGAGCGGCCATAAAACCGCTCGGTTTAAAACTGGTGAAACAGGCCGCAAATTTGGTTGATATTCCCATAATAGCGTGTGGAGGCATTTCCTCAGCGGAAGATGTCCGCGCATACAAGAGGGCAGGCGCCGCGCTATTCGGCGTTGGGTCATCATTGGCTCTGATGGATACGGAGAAAATGCCGGACTTCTTCAGACATCTCTCGTGTGGACTTGATTCGGGGACTGTTGTGGATTCGGGCGTGTATTCGTCAAGCCTGGGTTGTCGCACGAATTATGTCAGAGCTTCGGTGTCGGCCAACAGAAAAATTTCGGACAATATATTCGAAATAAGCCTGGACCGGGGAATTGAGTGCGAACCAGGGCAATTCTTCTTTTTGAGGATGCCTGGAGTAGGTGAAAAACCATTCTCTCCGTTGAGCATGAATCCACTAAGTTTTCTGGTCAGGTCGGTTGGTCCTTTCACCAGAACCATGGAAAAGCTTGCAAAAAATGATGGGGTACACTTCAGGGGCCCCTACGGTAGAGGCTTTCCCACCACAGCCTCTCAGACTCCTTTGGTAATGGTCGGCGGCGGGACAGGCGCCGGACCAATAATGATGGCCGCTGAGAAATGCTCTGTTCTCAGGCCAGAGGTATTTTTAGGTTTTTCTTCCCATGTTGATTTGCGCTGTGTCCAAACTATAGACGTTGACGCTATCAACCCACACATCGCCATAGACCCTCCCGGCAAACCGGGGGAAGTGGTCAGGCTATTAGCAGATGTGATTGATAAGAGGAAAAAAGACTTTGTCAACGCGCTGGTTTTTCTTTGCGGTCCGGTTAGAATGATGGAAGAAGTCGCCAAACTGTTCAGGCCGGTAACACCTTCCAGAAATATTCACGTTGCCCGGGAAGATGTAATGAGGTGTGGCATCGGAATTTGCGGAAGCTGTGGGACACCATCGGGCTTGCGGTCCTGTGTAGATGGCCCCGTCATGTCACTAGATCCTGGTTTCAACTAATCTGAATCAAAAAAAATCCCGCCATGATCCGGCTGAATGTTGAATTGACAGACAAACCACACCGGTCTGTAGACATCAAGGGCTATTTTTGGGACCCATTAGCCCCATGTGAAAGAGATGGCAAAATTGTGAAACTAGGTCAAACTGGCCGTAAATTGATGTTGACTAGACGCAAGTTTTGAAATAATACTTAATTTTGTTAATAAATACTTAACTTCTATCGATGAACTGAAGCTATATTTTCCGAGTTAGTCGATCTGTAATTCAAGGATCACCGATTTTATGGCTCTACGCTATACAACCAAATCGAGAATCAGCAGACCATCGCATACTCCAGAAAAGTTGTCAGCCAGGGATTATCGTTGTAAATCAGTATGTTGTCTTTATAAAAGACTTTGCTAAATACAATATTTCGGTTTTGTCAGAGTCCTGTGAATTCGCAAGGTCGCAGGACGGTTTAAACAGCGCTCCGGAAGTGGCACGCGTCCGTTTCGGAGGTATTTTGTTTTAACCTCTTATTTTTATTACTTGCTTTCTGGATGACTGACGAGTAAGTAACGCGTCGTATGACGTTTTTTACCAAATCCTGAATGAGGTCCCATGAAACAAAAGAAGCTATCCTCGGAAGAACGAAGGGCGCAGGTCTTGTCGGCCGCCAGGACTCTGTTCGCGAAAGAGGGCTATGCTGAGGTCACGCTTGACGATATAGCAGCCCAGGTTGGTGTGAGCCGCCCGCGCATAATCCAGTTATTTGGGTCGAAGCGTAATATTTACGAGACCATAGCCGAGGCGGCTTACAGTTCGCATCCTATGGATCGTGATTTGGCTGAACCCATGCAAAACAAGGATGATTTAGGAGTCCTGAAGGCTTTTGCCCACCACATTCTACGACACTCGGTAAGCAGGGAGGATCGAGAGATATTCAAGATCCTGATGTATGCCAGACTACGGGAAGACAGTTTTCACCGCGCTCATTTCCACAAGAAAGACACTCTGATGATAAGTCGTTTGGCCGAATATGTGGAGCAGCGAATCAAGGATGGCGCATTCCGTGACATGGACTCCAGGGTAATAATCTATTGTTATCAGGCCATGATCTCTAATCTGGCGATATACAAAAATGTGATGAAGACCATGGAGTTTGTGACGATAGATGCTCTTAGTGAAGAATGTGCGCGCATATTCCTCGAGGGCGTGAAGTCCAACCAGTAGTCTCAGGCTGCGGTCCCGAATCGTCCTGAACATAGAGACCGGAAAGTCACATCACCAGGGCCAAAAACCTTGACGACTGAAGTCTGTAGTTGACCAGGCCCCTATGGACCAGTAGTATTCAACATGTTGAGCCTTGCGTATTCATGCCTTATGCGTCTACTGGAGTATGTTTGATGAAAAAAAGGTACGTCGATCTAAGTTTGGCGATAGAAGACGGGTTGCCGAGTGATCCGCCTATGATGATTCCAAAAATAGATTATTCGGATCACAAGCTGGGCGCCGAGCAGATGAAGCAGTTTTTCCCCGGGTTGCAGACTTCTCAGTTGCCTCAGGGATTGGGTTGGGCAATGGAGTTTATCTCATTGACTACCCATAGCGGAACACACCTGGACGCTCCCTATCATTATCACCCTACCATGGACCATGGCGCAGCGGCCATTACCATAGATGAAGTTCCCCTGGAATGGTGTTTCAACGACGCTGTAATGCTGGATTTCTCCAACAAGCCTGATGGGAGCCGAATCACTGCGGACGACGTGGACAGAGAGCTTCAGAGAATTGAATACGAAATAAAGCCTTTTGACATAGTTTTGATACACACCGGCGCGGATAAATACTGGGGAACCCCTGAATACCTTGTGAAAGGCGCCGGCATGGACAGGGAATCAACTCTTTTTCTTACAGAAAAAGGGGTCAAGGTTGTTGGGATAGACGCTTGGAGTTGGGACAGGCCATTGCCGTTTCTGGCAAGAGAATTTGGGGAGACGGGTGACCCCAGAGTCATTTGGGAGGCTCATTTTGCCGGGATTGAAAGAGGCTATTGTCACATGGAGAAAATGGCCAATTTATCACTGATTGGCAGACAGAAAAATTTCAAGGTGTGCTGTTTTCCGGTTAACATAAAACGGGCCACTGCCGGATGGGTAAGGCCGGTAGCCATTATAGACTCGGAGTGACAGGCCAAAACAGCAGCGCCGAATCTTTCTCGATTTAGACCCGATCCGTTACGGGCAGTATTATGATTCCTATTATAAAAGATTCATTTCAGCTTTAGCCAGTTCCTGAAATTTCCAGTTATTATATTCTTTCGTAAAAACAGATTGTTCGGGAGTAGTCAGTGACACTCGTATTGTCCGGCCATGAGATAGACAAAAGCTTTGGTGGTCTTAAAGCTTTGTCCAAGTTCAGTTTTTCAGTCTCTGCCGGGGAGATCGTCGGCCTAATAGGTCCTAATGGGTCCGGAAAGACAACTTTGTTCAATCTCATATCAGGTCTTCTAAAAACAGATTCCGGTCGAATTGAATGTGAGGGAGTCGATATAACCCGAAAGGCGCCATGGGAAATAGCCTCCTTAGGTATAGCCAGAACATTTCAGATAGTCAGGCCGCTCAGAGATCTCAACCTTGTGGAGAACGTGGCTGTAGCCGTGGCTTATGGTCGAAACAGGATTTCCAGCATGAGGATAGCTAGAGACAAGGCGTTAGAAACACTGGAGTTCTGTGGATTGGGACGCAAGGCGTGGAGCTTCCCGGGTGAGTTGCCCCTAGAGGATTTGAAGAGATTGGAAGTCGCACGCGCAATGGCCTCGAACCCGAAAATATTGCTGCTGGACGAGGTCTTTGCAGGCCTGAACCCGACTGAAATTTCTCGAGCCATCGAACTGGTGTTTCAGATCAGGCAGGTCTACGGGTTATCGATCATAATGATTGAACACGTAATGAAAGCTATCATGACTGCGTGTTCACGGGTCATAGCATTGAGTCACGGTGTTAAGCTTGCAGACGCAAGCCCCGAAGAAGTTGCAAATCACCCCGAAGTAATAACGTCTTATTTAGGCGCTGTCTATGTTGAAAATAAATAAAGTCAGCTTAAGTTACCAGAGGCAACGCGCTCTCAATGATGTGTCACTTTCTGTAGGGCAATCGGATTTCACTGCTCTCATAGGATCAAATGGCGCAGGAAAAAGCTCATTGATCAATGCTATATCGGGACTTTTAAAAATCAGCGGTGGCTCGATAGAGTTTGAGGGCCGAACCATTTCAGGACTGCCGGCGGATGAAATTGCATCCATGGGCTTGGTGCAGGTTCCAGAGGGGCGAAAACTTTTTTCGGGAATGACGGTGGAGGAGAACCTGGAGATAGGGGCTTATTTGCCTGGGCCAAGAAAAAATTACACAAAGAATCTTGCAAATGTTTTTGACATGTTTCCACTGCTACGTGACAGACGAAAACAATCGGCTGGTAGCCTTTCGGGAGGTGAACAGCAGATGTTGGCAATATCCAGGGCGTTGTTGACAGAGCCCAAGCTCCTTATGTTAGACGAGCCGTCTTTGGGCCTGGCTCCAATAGTTACCCTCGAAATATTCCGTATTCTTAAGGAATTAAATGAACGAGGTCTCACCATTCTGCTGATAACCCAAGAAGTGATTCAGTCCTTGAGTCTCACCAAAAAAGGTTACCTGATCGAAAACGGATTCATAACCCTGTCCGGTCCTTCGAGTGAACTGTTGAAAGACACCAGGGTAAAAGAATCTTATCTCGGTTTGTGAAATAACCCCTTGGGGGTTTTCTTAAATGCTTTAAGGAGTTGGCGTATGAGTAGATCCAAATTGTTTTCAAGGGTGGCGCTCTTTTTGCTGGCGCTTTTTGGTCTCGGTCTTGGAGCGCCGTTTGAAGGCTTGCACGCTTCACAGCCAATAGTCATAGGCGGCTCGCTGCCTCTAACGGGCGAGTTTGCAGAAACCGGAAAGCTGATAGAAAAAGGGATGAAATTCTGGGCCCAGGAGATTAATCAGAGCGGTGGTTTGCTGGGGAGGCCGGTAGAGTTCAAGATATACGATGATGAATCCAATGTTGGGAAGGCTGTCACCTATGCTGAAAAGGCCATCACGGTGGACAAGGTGGATCTCCTTTTTGGCGGCTATCCTGGGACCGCAGCCAGAGCAGTCATGCCGGTAGCGGAGAAACACAAGTTCGTCTATGTATCGATGGGCGGACACATGAAAAGCTTTGAACAGGGCTATACCTACAGTTTTGGAGCGCCTCCGCTGATGGGAGAATGGTGGTATGAAGGATTTTTTCAGTGGATGGAGACTGTTCCCGCAGACAAAAGACCAAAGAAGGCGGCAGTTTACACGATGAATAATCCGGTGGGGGCGTCTTTAACCGGGTCAATTCAGAAATGGACCAAGAAACTAGGGATTGAAATCGCCATTGACGAAAAATATAACTTGCCGTTACCGGATGCGACACCCCTTATCATGAAGGCCAAGCAGCTTAATTGTGACATGTTGTTTGCCAACGGTTTTTTTGCCGACGGCGTGATGATGATACGTTCCGCGAAGGCATTGGATTACAACCCTAAGGCAATACTTCAGGGGATTGGATCAGTGGTCCCAGCTTGGACCAAGGAGCTTGGAAAAGACGGTGATTATGTTTTTTCCGGCACTTCCATATTCAACAAGCTCAATTTTCCCGGCAACGACAAACTGAACGCCTACGCCAAAAAGGAATTCAACACTGAGGGCTATCCTCTTTACTTCGGATTTGGTTTTGCCTGGATGCAGGCTTTGGCTCAGGCGGTAGAGGGGGCCAAAAGTCTCGACCAAACAAAGATCAGGGATTGGCTCAAATCCAACAAAATAGAGACAATAGCAGGTCCAATGACTTTTGATGCCAAAGGGCTTCCTGAACCCATTAATTTCTGCACTCAAATAATCAATGGTCAGGTAGAACTCATTTGGCCGTTAAATGTTCGAACCGCCGACCCGGTGTATCCCAAGCCGGCGTGGAGATGATCCGCAAGTTTGGGCGCTTAAACCCCCGGCTTAAACGCCCGAATTCAACATCAGCTCAAGAGTCATCTCCTGAGATCATCGAAAATGGCGTTGAAGTAAATGAACGCGACACTAATTATTCAGTCATTGATTAGCGGTATAATGATGGGGTCGGTGTACGCCCTGCTAGGGGTTGGGTTTTCTTTGACCTGGGGGGTCATGAAAGTAATTAATGTGGCTCACGCAGCGTTCGGTTTGCTGGCCGCTTTTTTTGCCTACACGCTCTTTCAGCGATTTCACATTGACCCGATAATGTCGTTGGTTCTCTCAATCCCTATCCTTTTTCTGGTTGGATGCGTCATCTATCATACTCTTCTGACACATGTCACAGGCGCCAAAGCCGTCATAGTGTCATCCATGATTTTGACTTTTGGTGTGGCTATCGTCGTCGAAAACATTGCGCTGCTAATCTGGGGAGCTGATCCGAGGCTATTCACTACTACCTATACCACCAGGGTTTTTGTCATTGGTCCGTTTTATTTTCAGTATCCGCCCGTAATCGGTTTCATGATGTCATTGGTTGGTGTCAGTTCAATATACGTGTTCCTGAAAAGGACTTATATTGGAAAAGCGGTCAGGGCCGCCTGGCAGCAGCCTGAAGCGGCTCAATTGTGCGGCGTTAACCTGAAAAGGATTTCCGCTATAACTTTTGGTATGGCCCTGGCGTCGTCGAGCGCTGGAGGGGTGGGAATGGCATTGCTTTATTCTTTCGATCCTCACTCCCATAATCTGTGGCTGATATACCTGTTTCTGGTTGTTATCGTTGGAGGAGTAGGCAATGTCTTGGGCGCGGCATTGGCCGGAATACTCATAGGAGTCATAACTGGACTTTCCATGGCTTTCTTGCCGTATCAATGGGTGAATTTGCTTACGTTCGGTTTCTTGATGCTGATTCTGTTGTTGAGACCACAGGGGTTGTTCCAAAGTGAAGTCTAATAATATCGGTGACAAGCGGATCAGAATTTTTTCCTGGCTGTTCATGTCGATGCTGGTGTTGGGACTGATAATTTTCCCTCTATCATCTCCCCCTGTGTATTTCTTGTCTTTCATGTTTTGGATTTTTATTTACGTCTGTCTTGCAAGTTCCTGGAACCTGATCGGTGGATATGCCGGTTATCTATCTTTCGGTCATGTCGCATTTTTTGGAGTTGGAGCTTACGCCACGGCTATGTTGGCAAAGACATTTTCCTTAAACGTGACATGGACTTTGATAGCCACGATTCCGGCAGGTTTAATATCAGCGGTGCTAGCGATAATAGTGGGTTATCCCAGCTTGCGTCTACGAGGGCCATATTTTGCTGTAATAACACTATGTTTTGCATTCGTGGCCCAGTTGGCCGTAAAAAATCTTGAATTTCTCGGAGGCGCTGACGGACTCTGGTTAAAATCCATGGAAGTGTCGGTGGCGGTTAACCGTTCGATTTTCTATGAACTCATGCTTGGCTTGACAATTATCACTGTTGTTTCGAGTTATCTGGTGGGGCGATCCAGATTTGGGGCAGGCTTACGCGCTATCAAGGAAGATGAAGAGGTCGCTCAGACTTTGGCCATAAACACGCCTCGTTTAAAAATAGCGGCCTTTGCTCTCTCTTCATTTTTTCCGGGTATTGCAGGCGGGTTATACGCTTGTTACCTGAGTTACATTCACCCCGATGTTGTTTTCGATGTAAACATGTCAATTCTCCAAGTACTGATGGCGCTCTTTGGGGGGGCTTCATCCTGGTTGGGACCGGTTGTAGGCGCCGTAACTCTGACCATTGTGAATGAAGGTCTTTCCACTTTTGTAAAAGCGGAGTTTGCCAGAATAATCTATGGTTGTCTTTTCATAATAGTTATTATTTTTATGCCTGATGGGATACTGGAATTTTTTTCTCGGAAAAGAGAGCAAATCGACCGCTAGTCATTGCATGAAGATATGGTGACCTGAATTCAGGGGGTTGGGCTTTCAGAACCCACTTTGAATAATTACAAGTTTTGGAGTAGGGAAATTTTTTGATCTGGTGTTGTAATAGATAATAAGAAAGAGGAGTCATTGATGGAAAAACTTATTATTACTGCGGCTATCAGCGGAGCGGCTACAATTCCGTCCTTAAGCCCTTATTTACCCTTAAGTCCTCGTGAAATTGCTGATTCCGCTTTAGAGGCGGCCAAGGCCGGCGCATCGGTAGTTCATGTTCACGCGCGAAGGCCTGAAGATGGATTTCCGTCATCAAGCCCTGACCATTTCAGGGAGATACTAACACGAATCAAGGACAATTCAGATGTTGTCGTCTGTGTTACCACCGGTGGCTCGGCAATGATGACGGTCGAGGAACGGGCGGCCATAGTGCCTCTCTTTAAACCGGAAATGTGTTCTTTTAACATGGGATCCATCAACTTTGCCTTGCACACTTCCCTGAAGTATTTGAAAGAATTCAAGTATCCATGGGAAAAACCGTATCTCGAGATGAGCAAGGATTTTGTTTTCAAAAACACGTTCAAAGATTTCGAATACCTCTGTGAGGTCACCAGGGCGAATAACACCAAACCCGAACTGGAGATTTACGATGTCGGCCACCTCTACAATCTGGATCATCTTGTGACCGAAGGCCTGATGAAGCCCCCTCTTCACATGCAATTCGTGATGGGAGTTCTAGGCGCCATTAGAGGAACCCCGGAGGATTTAACATTTCTGGTGACAAAGGCTAGAAGCTTGTTTGGGCCTGAGAATTTTTCCTGGTCCGTAATAGGTGTCGGCGCCGCTGAAATAAATCTCTCCACTATGGCCATTCACATGGGTGGTCATGTCAGGGTAGGGCTGGAAGACAATATTTTTATAAAGAAAGGCGTTCTGGCAAAAAGCAATGCTGAACTCGTGGACAAGGTGGTCAAGCTGGCCGACTTATTGCACCGGGATGTGGCCACGCCGGATGAAGCCCGGCAAATTCTCAAGCTCAAGGGTCTGCAGAATGTAAACTATTAAATAAGCCAACTCTTTTTCAAAATAAACTTGATGCGGCAAGAAAACTTACCCGATTTTTGCCGCATTTCAATCAAGATTACTTCCCGACAGAAATCAAACCTGAGTGATTTCGGAAATTGCCCCACAATCCAGAGGCTATTCAGTCCTGTAACAACTCCCGGTAATAATTTCCATCCAGCCGTCCAGACTTGTTCCGCAATGAAAAGAATCGTTGGAGAGGTTGTCCGAGGAGTGACATTCTTCAAAAATGGTGTCTTGCGTTACGAGGCAGACTGGCCATCCCGGAACGTGACTTCTCGGACCAAGGTTGTTGTGGACCCTGTAGACCATGAAGGAAGTTTCATCACACCTGGCTTTATAGCTGTGTCCGGACAACTCAACCATAATTTCTTTATTTAACAGGTCCAGACTCTTGAAAATCCCGTAAACTCTGCCAAATGTCTCAGATGCCGATTTTCTCATGATTTAGCCGCTGTTCCAAAATAAATGGATTCAAAAAGATCCCGGATCAAACAGACATTGCCTTGTCGTGTCTGGTCCAGAAATCATCTTGGGAGAAGATGTGACATTGGGTTCCCTGACATTCTACTCCAAAACTTGCGCATACTGAGCCCATTTGAGCCGCCTCGACGAGGTTTTTTCCCATTACAAGCCCTTTTATCAAGCCTGCCCTGAAAGAGTCACCAGCCCCAGTTGGATCAGAAACTTTTAGCGGCCTGACTGCGTCTATATGCGTTTCACCTTCGGAGTTAAGCGCCACGGAACCTCTTTCCGCCAGAGTGGTTATTATTGCTCCGGTTCTACCCATTAACTGTTCCTTGGACAAATCAGTTGATCGCATCACCATTTCAAGTTCATAGTCGTTAGATATGAAGATGGCCGATCCCGTGAGCATTTCAAGCAGGTTGTCCGTTTGCAGAGCCGGTATGGATTGACCCGGGTCAAAAATGTAAGGAATGTTCAGTTCCTTGTAGCGCCTGGACAGAACCAGCATGTCGTCCAGATTTCCAGGGGCTATTATAGCAATAGTCTCTTCGTTGATGGTTTTGTCAACTTCGTACATGCATGGGTATTTCATTGCGCCGGGGTTGAATCCGGTGATCTGGTTGTCTGCAAGATCCGTCGTGATGTAAGCGCCGGCGGTAAACTCGTCCTGAACAATTCTTATTCCTTCCTGAGAAAGGCCATGCTGGAGGAGCCATTCCTGATATGCGCTGAAATCCTTGCCTGCGCTGGCCAGGATCAAAGGCTTTTCACCCAGCAGACACAGATTGTAGGCAATATTGCCGGCTGTGCCTCCGAACTGCTCTTTCAAGCCGTTTACCATGAAACAAACGTTTAGGATATGAATCTTGTCGGGAAGGATGTGATTAGCAAATTTGTCCGGAAAGTCCATTATTCTGTCATAGGCCAAAGAGCCGGAAACGAGAATTCTCATTAAAACCTCTTGTTAAATCTTTAGCATGCAATTAGGTTACATTATTTGAGAGTGGTGCGGCTGTCAAGTCCGCTTGTTCAGCCACACCAGCCATTTTGAAACTCTTTCACACCTTGACTCATCTAAGATATCTGAGTGAACTTTGTTAAGGCGCTATAGTATTTGTATCATGTGATTGAACATGACAGACAACCTTTAATGCTTTCGAACCGGAAACAGTTTTTCAGGGCATTAAATTATAGGAGAGAAAACGAAATGAGCGATTGTTCAGTAACAGTTTCAGAGGCGTCCAAAAAATGGCCCGAAGGGATTATATCGGTAAAACTCACCATGAATCCATATTTACTATCACTGGCCGAAGAGGCTGCAGCCCAAAATGGAATGAAACTTTGGGAATATATTAATGTGGCTTTGTGGGAGAAACTCGGAGAGCCAGGTCAGGACGCCATGTTGACTCACGCAGCTCGACAGGAAATAACTGAAGAGGACGCCAAGTGGAGAAAAAGGCTTAAACTGACAGCGAGACATGAACTGGAAGTGCTTGCTCACAGACAGACGCTGCAGTGCGCTATTAAATGTGATGATGATGACGGTAATTCTGCAAATTCTGAATAAAGGGGTTTAAAATGCCTATTTTGAAATATAGTTGCATCGAGTGTGGAAAGGAATTTTCAAAAATATTCTTTTCCGAGCAGTATGCGCCCACCAAGTGTCCTGTGTGCGCATCGGACAACATATCTGTATTGGGTGACACGTTCAAATCTGATGAAGCGTTGGCGTCACGAGTCTTGTGTGCGTCCTGCAGCTCATGTTCGGATGATTCGTGTGGCCAGACAAGGGCTTCTTCCTGATAAATTCCAGAGAGAGCAGGTCTGCTCTGCCCAAACATCCGTTGGCTTGATTTTGAGAGCCAAGTAGCCTATCATACAGACATTAAGTCGCAGTTTTGTAACCGGGCGACGTGGCCCGTTCATGTGGCTGCCTTATTTGTAGTACTGAGGACTGTGAGGTTAGAGTCATGAAGTTTTTCGTAACTCTGTTGTGCCTGATACTATCCACCGTTGTAACCGGATGGGCTCAGCAGGCGCCTTCGGCCAAGTCGGGTGATGTCCTGGCAAAGGTTGGAAATAAAGAGATTACCAGGGATATGCTGGATCATGTGATTTCTACGATTCCAGAAGAAAACAGGGTTCCTTTTCTAACCCCTGACGGCAAAAAAAAGATACTCGACGAAGTAGTCAATTTCGAGCTTTTTTCTCAGGCCGCCAAATCCGATTCACTGGACAAAGAGCCGGCCATCAAAACCAGACTCGATTACGAGCAGACTCAGTACCTGGCGAGAGAATATTTCAGGCGTGTTCAAGCCAAGAATCCTCCCGTTTCCGAGGATGAGCTAAAAGCATATTACAACTCGCATCTTGCCGAGTTTAATCCACCTGAGGAGCTACAGGCCAGACACATACTAGTCAAGACGGAAGCTCAGGCCAACAAAATAATTGATCAGTTAAAATCCGGAGCCGATTTTGCGGAGACGGCAAAAAAGAATTCCATTGATCCTGCCGCGTCCAAAGGTGGAAAACTGGAACTCATGGATGGTAAGGACTGGTTACCTCGCGGGTCTTTCGAAAAGTCCTTTGAGCATGTCCTATTCAAAATTCCCAAGGGTCAGTTCGGTGGTCCGGTAAAAACCCAGTTTGGGTGGCATATATTAAAGGTTGAAGACAAGCGTCAACCGGCAACGCCGGCCTACGTGCAGGTCAGGGGAATGATCAAGAGCAGAATTGAAAACGAACGAAATTCGAAGTTACACAATCAGGTTACAGATCAGTTGAAGCAGAAAATACCTGTAGTTGTACACTAAAATCTCTTGTGATTTTTTACTTGGTAATTTTTTGCTCTGGAGCGGGGTCGTTGCGGAGTGAGGCTGGTGACCCTATCTCAGAGAGTTTGCGCGAGCCATATCGCATTTTATGGCGCCGTCATTTTGGCGCAGAACTTCCTTTCCTGCGCTGTGCATGGAGAATCCACCCATACCGAAATAGAATTGGTCCACAAAAATCATGAAAGAAAAATGTATACTGACCCTGCTTCTGATTCTCACAAGCTTGTTTGGGCTTGTGAATGTCCATGGGGAACCCAAAACACTCGATTCGCTGTCCAAAGACCGTGCTGACTCTTCACCAAAAACCAGTGAATCCAGATTGTTTGAGGTTATAAACTCGTACTTGGACGGAATGAGGGGAGGCTCGAATCTTGGGCGTGCCAAGAGTGCGATAAACAATGATGAGCAGCGCAGAAGTCCCGATAACATTGTGACTGAGGTAGACAAATCCGAAACTACCAGGCACGAGTTGTCAAACGAAGAGGCGCTGGCCAGGAGAAGATACCAGAATTCGGACTGGGAGTTGGCTTCAGTTTCTTTGCAGAGAGCCCTCCAGTTGGCTTCGACCCTGCCCGAAAACGATAAAGCCGATAAGATCAGGAGCAAGCTTCGTGAAGTTCAGGCAAAGACAGATGGCGCCGCCTCCGAAAAAAGGCTTGATGGATCGGAAATTGTCAACTCTGTTGGGATGGATATGGTTGCCTTGCCTGCCGGAACCTTTGAAATGGGGAGTTCCGCCTCGGAGATAAGAAGAATCAGAAGTGAATGGAACGTGCCGGAAAACCTGCTGGAACCTGAAACCCCAGATCATAAAGTCAGGATCACCAAGGCGTTTCTGATAGGTAAATACGAAGTAACAGTTCGACAGTTTAAACAGTTCGCCTCCGAAACGGGTTACCGGACTACCGCTGAGACTCAGGGCTGGGCATGGGCTTTCGATACTGAAAAAAAGAAGTGGGTCAAGAAAAGCGGGGCGTCATGGCGGAATCCGGGAACTAAATCCTGGGATGATCTGCCCGTTACATTTGTGACCCACGCTGACGCACATGCCTATTGCGACTGGCTCAGCGACAAGGATGGCAGGAAATATTACTTACCAACGGAAGCTCAATGGGAATATGCAGCGCGCGGTGGAGAATCCTCCAAGAGATTTCCTTGGGGTGATGATTACCCAAACGGCGCTCAGTTGAACATGGCCGATAAGAGTTCTCCCTTCCCCTGGGCCGATAGAACTCTCGATGACGGTCATCCGGTCATTTCTCCGATAGGGAGTTTTGAACCCAATAGATTCAAATTGTATGATATGGCTGGAAACGTGTGGGAATTGTGTGCCGATTATTTTGATCCCAAGGCCTTTAAAAACAGAACTGACGCCACGGTTTTCGATCCCACCGGACCAAAAGCAGGTAAGAAACATGTGGTTCGCGGTGGAAATTACGCTTTTGGTCCCGAGATTGCCCGTAATGCTTTCCGTTTTGGACTGGATTTAAACACGTGTGTTGACATTTGTGGATTCAGGGTGGCGGCAGATTTGAAATCCGGGGATCCTGTAGTGAAGGCAGCGGAAGCGCAGGTTGATCTCAATGCGCCACTCACTGATGAAAACGTCGGTAGTTTGTTGTCCAGGGTAAGACAACTTGTGGAGTCAGGTAAACGGCGTTCCGCCAAAAATATGATAGATGGCCTCAAACCCGAAAAGCAGGCAGATCCCGGTTGTATCAAGGAGCCCGAGGTTTTTGTAAAAAACACACTGAATGCGCTGATCGAGCAGACGCAGGATAAGTCTATACAATCGTTCACCAATTCTTATGGCATGAAAATGATACGAATCCCCTCCGGATCATTTGTCATGGGAAGCTCAGAGGCGGACATAGCGTGGGCCATGACCGTTCTGGCTCAAGGCAGACCGGTAAATCTTGAAAATGAATACCCTTTTCACAAGGTGCGCATTTCTAGGCCTTTCTATATGTCGGAAACCGAAGTCACCGTGAAACAGTTCAGGGCTTTTGTTGAAGACACCGGATATGTCACAGACGCGGAAGAGGAAAAAGGCGGACAGATTTTCAACGCCACTGAAAACAGATTCGAGAAAAAGGATGGTAGTTCATGGCGGAATCCCGGCTGGGATATTTCTCCCAATCAACCTGTTACCATGGTCTCCTACAACGACGCCCAAGCTTTTGTCGAATGGCTGAGCGCCAAAGAAAAGCTGCCATACAAACTGCCGACTGAGGC
Organism: uncultured Syntrophaceae bacterium; assembly: GCA_964628605.1. Taxonomy (GTDB): domain Bacteria; phylum Desulfobacterota; class Desulfomonilia; order Desulfomonilales; family Desulfomonilaceae; genus CAITZA01. The sequence continues at coordinate 19,184 of CAZVOU010000128.1, read as the reverse complement.
TCAATGGGAATACGCTGCACGCGGCAAGTTGATATTGGGTCAGTTCCCTTGGGGGGACACTCTTCCTGATGGTGATAAGGCAAATTACGCCGATAAAAATACAGATTTTGAATGGCGCGACAGGGATGCGGACGATGGCTACAAATTCGTAGCCCCTGTTGGTAAGTATCAACCCAACAGTTTTGGGCTTTATGACATGGCGGGGAACGTGCTGGAATGGGTGAGAGATTACTATGGTGAGGACTATTACAAGTTTAGTCCTGAGATAGACCCTGAGGGCCCCGGACATGGGGAATTCAGGGTAATGAAGGGTGGGGAGTGGACATTTGGACCGGTCAATATGAGAAACGCTTTTCGTGGATGGTCCAGGCCTGACTTGGCGGTATATAATGGCGGTTTCCGGGTGGTCATAGATTACACCCAAGCCGTCAGACCCTCACATTTCTCCGATGATTTCATGACTAAAGAATGGGTTCCGACGCCTGATTACAAGGAAGTCGTCCAAGCTATTGCCAAAGAAGACCAAAGATCGTCTAAAACAAGATCTGCAATGACAAAACCTGTAAGTAAAACTCCAAACCTGGCTGCTGAGCCCAAGATTGTTAAGGGAGTGTTGGTGCTGGATTTTTCTCCCAAGTCCGACGGTAAGAAAATAGGACTGGCCAAAGGCGACATCATAATTACCTACGATGGTGTTTCGGACCTTTCGTCGGAGAAGCTCATAGCGTTGACATCACGGTCTAAAAAAGACAAGTCCAGGCCCGAGATAATATTCGTCAGGGAAGGTCGGGAGTATTCGCTAAAGGCCCTACCCGGTTTTCTGGGTATATCGGTGATGGACACGACTACCAAGACTCCGGAGAGAATTCCGGAATCGGATCAGAAAAACCCTCCAGATAAAGATAAGAAAAACAAAGGATTAAATTGGACTTAATGCCCACGGTAAAATCGCCGGTTGAATTTGAAAGCGCCACACCCACAAATTTGGGAAAAAAAGCTGGATTTTTTGAAAGTTTATGATAGAGGTCTCCAGGACTTTACAATGAGGTGACCTCTATGCGATCTTGGCTCCTGATTTCAACTCTGACGATTTTGGCGTTCATTGGACTGTCAAATGGTTCAACAAGTTTTGGAGAGAGTAAATTAATACAGGTCAAGCCGTCCTACTCGGAATCCAGCTACCAACCTTCGGAGCAGGTTCAGGGGGAAACAGGATATTCCTATACTCCACCAACTCCACGGGATCAGATGTACGTTTTCTGGATTCTTGGCAAGATGTTGAGTTATCCAATTGATAAGGTAGAAGACTTCATATCATCCAGACTCAGGTCACGCGAAACACCGAAACCAGTGGCGGCTCCAGCCGTTGCCACATCAAAACCGAATCCATTCGACTCAGTCAATTTTAGGGAAATTCCACCAGCCCCACCAGCCAGATAGGCCAATAACGGGGACGGGTGGAACAGAATATTGTTCTAACCGGCCGCCTTTTTTTCGGGCTCGGTTTCCAGTACTTTATGACCACATTTGGGACATTGCAGGTGCGATCCCTGCTTTTTACCGGCCTGTCTTTGCATGACATTGGAGTCACAGTCTTTGTTGGGGCATGCGATAGGCAGTGGTTTGAGCCACATGGAGAAATCACATTTCGGGTATTGAGAGCATGAGAAAAAGGTTCTTTTCCTTTTTGTTTTTCGCTCTATGAGATCTCCCTCATGACATTTCGGGCACGTTATACCGGTCGATAGAGGCGACGAATTCTTACACTCAGGGTATCGGGCGCACGATAAAAAGGGCCCACTCTTGCTTTCCCTTATGACCATGGGGGCGCCGCATTCGCAAATCTTGTCTGTAATGACAGGCGGCTTCTTTTCCTCGTCATCTTCTACTATCTTCCTGGTGTACTGACACTCCGGATAGGAATCACATCCGAGAAACAAACCGAATTTACCGACTCGTATCAACAGCTTGTCTCCGCATTCAGGACAGGTTTCTCCCGAGGTCACTCCTTCCCGTTTAATGCTTTTCATCGAAGACTTGGCGTCATTCAGAGAGTCCTGAAATGGTCTGTAAAACTCTGAGAGGGTTTCGGTCCAAGAGGCTTCGCCTTCCTCTATGAGGTCAAGCAGTGACTCCATCTCTGCAGTAAACTTGGGATTCACCAGTTTGGGAAAACTGTCTACAAGCAGTCCTGCGATTATTCTGCCGAGTATTGTAGGTCTAAATTTCTTGTCCTTGAACTGGACGTATTTGCGCCTCTGTATGGTGGATACAGTTTCGGCATAGGTTGACGGTCTACCGATCCCCTGTTCCTCAAGTTCCTTGATCAGCGAAGCCTCGGTGAATGCCGGTGGAGGCTGAGTGAAGCTCTGCCGCGGGACAATCTTTACCAGTTTCAGTTTTTGCCCAACTTCCATTGGAGGAAGCCTACGGTCGGAATCATTTTTGTCATCAGTGTCGGCATCTTCAACATCCTGAGATATTTCGTATATTTTCATGAAACCATCAAACTTCAGAATTGATCCATTGACTCTGAACAGCAGGTCTTCGCACTTGATAGACACCGAAGTCATGTCGAATACGGCCGCAGAAGCCTGGCTTGCCAGAAACCTCTTCCATATCAACGTGTACAGGTCCCTCTGGGCTTTATCCAGGTATCGAGAAACTTTTTCCGGCGTTAAGTCAAGTGAGGTGGGTCTTATAGCCTCATGCGCCTCTTGAGCCGATTTCTTGCTCTGATATACATTTAGTTTTTTGGGAACGTAATGAGGCCCGTAAAATCTTTCAATGTAAGCGCGCGCCATATCCGAGAATTCGGGAGAAATGCGAGGTGAATCTGTCCTCATATACGTAATCAAGCCTACTGACCCCTCAGACCCCAGTTCGATCCCCTCGTAAAGCTGTTGTGCTATTCGCATAGTACGATTACTGGTGAGTCTGAGTTTCTTGGAGGCTTCCTGCTGCAATGTGCTTGTGATGAAAGGCGGCGAAGGTTTCCTCAAGCGCTCTTTTTTTATCACTTTTTCAACTATGAAATGACCATTGTCGGCTTTGTTGAAAAGTTCCATAGCTACGGCAATATCGGGAATAACGGCCTTTTTACCAGCCACCTCCACCAATTTTGCCTCAAACTCCAGCGGATCTTCTGACTTTAGCCTGGACACGATGGACCAGAATTCGGTGGGAACGAAAGTTTCAATTTCGTACTGGCGGTCCACTATTAGCCGTAATGCGACTGATTGTACTCTTCCGGCGCTCAGGCCATACTGCACCTTATCCCATAAAAGAGGACTGATCTGGTATCCGACAATCCTATCCAATATGCGCCTTGTCTGCTGTGCGTTGTACTTGTTCTCGTCGAGTCGGGTAGGGTTGGCAACCGACTCCCTTATCGTTTTCTCAGTTAATTCATGAAATCGGACGCGAAAAACCTTACCTGATGGAGCAGATAGTTCATCGCTTAGATGAAAGGCTATCGCCTCGCCTTCCCGATCAGGGTCTGTGGCCAACAACACCATGGATGACTTTGCCGCCGCCTCTCTCAATTCACGAATAACTTTTTCTTTTCCGGGAATTATCTCGTAATAAGGCTTGAAGCCGCTTTCAACATCCACCCCTAAAACAGCGCCCGTGCCGCTTTTGCGCGAAGTCTTTACCTGTTTCTCAGCCTTGGATGGAAGATCCTTGATGTGACCCACTGATGCCTTGACATCGTACTCTGGGCCTAAATATTTCTTTATTGTTTTCGCTTTGGCTGGAGATTCAACCACTACGAGAGTTTTAGACATGAAAACCATTCCTTAAGAGCGTTACAAATAACCGAAATGTGTTTCCGGGGCTTCGTCCCTTTTCAACACAGGAAATGTGAGCGACATTGAATCAGGAAGCCCACAGAGCGTGTGGAAACGTAGCGCAACAAAAAGTGCCAACACCTTATTTAAAAAAACACAAATCAAAAGAACACGTGCCCCAAAAAAAGTCAATCTAACCAAGAGAATATGAAATTACAAGTTTAAAACCGTTCTTTTGAAGTCTGTTCACATTATTCTTGAAAATAACTTGCCCGGGCTTTGTCTTACCAAACCTAATAGCTCCAACTCCATCAAGGCCGCCAAAACCAGTCGTGTCTCAAGCTTGGACACCTGACAAAGGTTGTCAACCGGGACAGAGTCTACATCCAGAATCTCGTAAACTTTACGGGCAAGCTCCGACATATCTGTTTGTTCTATGTTCGGTTTAGATGTTTCCGGGAAAGATTGCTTTATTTGCGCGTCTGATGGGCATAGTGACGAAATGATGTCCTGCGCATTTTCAACAAGTCCGGCCCCTTGTCTGATCAGGTGGTGAGGGCCTCGGGAACGCTCATGTAACACATTTCCAGGAACTGCAAATACATCACGGCCTTGGTCCAGGGCATGATTTACCGTTATCAGGGAGCCACTCCTCCTCGAGGCTTCAACAACCACTACGGCTTTCGACAGACCGGAAACTATCCTGTTGCGTCTGTAAAAATTAGTTTTGACAGGCTCTATTCCCGGCCTGAATTCGGATATCACCGCACCATGGTTGCACATTCTTTCGACCAATGCCCTATTTTCACTGGGGTAGTTTATGTCCAATCCGCATCCGAGGACACCAAGAGTTCTCCCGCCCTCATTGATGGCAGTATTGTGACATACGGTGTCTATCCCACGCGCCAGACCGCTCACAATGCAAAATCCGGCCCGAACCAGGTCTCTTGTGATGGCCATAGTCATACTCTCACCATAATTGGAAGAGGCCCTTGAACCGACAACGGCGACAGCCTGCGCATCTTCAGGCCTAAGGGTTCCCCTAACAAACAACATCGCCGGGGGATCGTAGATCGAACTCAGGTTTCGAGGATATTCATCATCCCAACGTGTGATTACACGGGCGCCCAACTCCTGGAGCTTATCAATATCCGAATCAATTTTACTCTCGTCCGGTTTATAGACCCCTAAAGCCTCAATAATCCGAGAGTTTATAGAAACTTTACTTTTTATGGTTTCCGTATTCGCCTCGAGGGCCGACTTGGGACTTCCAAAAGCAGTGATTAATTTTGACATAGTGACAGGCCCCACGTATGGAGCGCGTTCCAAAGCAAGCCACCAATAAAGGTCTTTCATGCTATTATCGACCCTCCCCCCTAGATGGACACTGCGCAGATCAGTTGGTATTTTCAGGCATGAACATTCTCAGAAATTGGAAATCAGATTTGCACGACCGTTTTTTAAGTCTCCGGAACTCAGTTGACCAGACGTCCGTTTGCGCTCACGACTGATACTTAGCCCCGAAATTATGGACCCCTTTGCCTTCAATATTATTCCCAGCGCCGTAGCTTCTCCCACACAGATTATTTCAACCTCACCCGCATGTCCAGACTCATCTGAATTAAAATAGTTAATATTCTGTTTCTGGCTATCACGGCGACTTTCCGAATCGACAAAGTATCGATCTCCCACCTGAAGCCTGTTTTCCTCGGAAGATTTTATCTTTATGTATACCAGGTCTTTGGCCCCAAAGAAAATCTTGAATGGATCAGTGGATTGTTGAATATGTCCTACTATCTTTCCATGAGACGCCGCTGATGACGCAATACGCCCGCATCCAGCTCTATCATATCGACCATGCCCGCCATTCAGATCGTAAAATTCATCTGCAAGGACAACCAACGGACTTAGTATAACTGTTATAAAAACGGCTAGTAACCTCATTGTTCGAACCATGGGATAAACCTTTGTTTTGGCACGTCAATCTATTGTCAGTTAAATCAAGCATTGATATACGTAATAAATATTGAGTTACATTATATAATTAGCATTACATATTGATCTTATAATAATTTTTTACAAAAAAGTCAACCAGTCAAGCGGCGCATTGATATTTCAATTATGACGGAATTTGGGTGATGGGGAATTTAGCAAAGAAGTAAGGCCACGCTTCAACGGGTGATAACGTGGCCATCTCAATTTTGAGGGGAGACTGTGAGGCGTCCAGAGCCCTGTTGGTTCAGTGGCGTGCAGCGAACATCATTACATAGAGAAAAACACAGTTTAGTGACTCCTTGAGAGGATTACAGTATCCAACGGAGCCAATGTCAAATCACGGGGTGAAATTTGTTCGAGGAAAGCTTCCAGAGGTTGAGGACTTGCGACCTCTTCCAATCTCTCAATGACCTCGTCATATCTGGCGCCCAAGGATTTGAGCAGTGAAAGTTTTTGTTGTAAAGAAGCGTCTTCAACAAAGTTCATGTGAAATAGGACAAGAGCGCCCCCAGTGTAGGCGTGTTTTTCCTGTAGCGGCAACACCAAGAGATTTTCAAGGCCGGCCTTGCCGGAACTGAGGACCATCCTTCCGAGCCTCAAGGCTGTTCTCTTGCTACCTCCGGCTCTTCTGGGTTCATCATATCTCGACGCCTTTCCATCGCAGTAGCCAAACCTCCGTGTTACCGTCATCAACGGATGGTCGGTTTCTGTCAGGCAATGCATTTTCAAGGACTTATCCGCCAGCTCATAAAGCATACCGCCATGAATCTCGTCCACCACTGAGGCCAAAGCCCTCAGAGCCGGTCGGTCCAGGTCCCGAACCAGGCCTGGCGCGATGCTCAGTTTTTCCAGTGCGTTCAGGAAAATTGGGGCCAGAGATTCCTGCGGTCGGGATATCCCGACTGTAACTGTTTTTGCCTGATGTCTGATTGAATCAATGGGACGAGTCATCTCCTCAATCGCTTTTGTCAATATCAGGATACCTTTTTCCAGAATTCTGAGAGACAGTTGAGGTTCACACCCTGCACGCGTCAAATCCAGCATGTAGGTTGCCAGCAAAGCGACGGCAGAGGCGGGTAACGCTGAGTTCATCTCACCGTCGGATATAAGTTTGAGGATCGTCTGGATGTGGTCTACCAAGAGGTCTTTGTCCCATGACTGTGGATCATCCAGGAATCTTGTCAAAAGCGACCGGCAGCTTCTCAGGCAGTCTGCTCTCGAATCGATGGCTCTGGCGGTATAGAACCCCCATAAATGGCCTACTGCAGTGGCGGCCACAAAATCCAGGCCTGCCCCCACATGAGGAATTTGTATCAAGCTGTCCGCATATCCTGTAAATCGTGTTTCCCCGTCGGCGCACAGGACAATTGGTTTCCCACTGTGGGCCTTGAATATTGCCACCTCCTTGGCCGTGTCCTGCACAATCTGTTCGGGAAGATCATTTGCAACAACAATTGTAAGCGGTTCTGTCGATAGGTCTATGTGTTTCTTATCCTCTGTAAAGTCGCATGGTATGGATTTGTAACAGAGTTCACTAAGTTTGATTCTTATCTCGTCTGCGGCAATTTTGTTGGGTCCGTTTCCCACGACCGCCCAATTTCTGCTGCTTGGGCCTGTTTTTTCCGATATTGTCCTGATCATTTCGGATCTTTGTAAAGTCAATTCAAGTTTTTCGGGCAAAGATTCCAGTGATTCGACATCACTAAAAATCTCATCCTGGGTAAGAGTTTCAAGTTCTGAAGCCAAAACCATTGCTGTGAGTTTACCTGCGGCAATCTGGGAATAAAAAGCCTTAGTCGAGGCCACGGCCATTTCCACATCACGTCCGTCGCTGGTGTAAAAGTGAGAATCAGATTTTGCGACCAGGGGAGAGTTTCTCCTGTTTACTATTGAATGAATCCATGCTCCCTGGGAGCTTGCTACGTCAACGGTCCTGTTCGTGTCAGTTGTTGTGCCGCTTTGGGATATGGCTATGAGCAGCATGTCGGACAAAGACTGTTCGGGTAGAAAACCCGAAAATTCAGAGGCTTTGCAGGAGTCAACTATGATGCGGGTTCCCTCGATGGCTTTTCCTATAAGGTAAGCCACTCCCTGGGCTGCAATTGAAGCCGTTCCCTGACCGATGACAGTAATCCGGCGAATAGGCGAAACTTTCCTGTTCCTGAGTCTCTCAACCAATGGCCCAAGTGACCCGGCCCCGCTTGTAATAAACTCTATCCTGCCGTCCACTTTCCTGTATTTGTTTTTTATGGTCTTTTTTATGCTTGAAGGGGCCTCGTGTATTTCCTTTTCAAAATAATAATTGTAATTTCCACGATATATGTCTCGGGAATGAATGTAGATCGGTTCAGGTTTGATCGAGAGGGTATCCTCGCCGGTAAGGTACCGAGCCCACATGTCCTGATCGCAGTTTTCTGAACAAATTACCACCTCTGATCCACCCTTTTCCGATCCCGGGAGGCTGAAACATCTGCGGGTAAGGGAGGCAAGACCATAGACCTCCGAAGCCAGAATGAAGCCATCCTTGAGTTTCCCGACAAACAGGCTTTGTCCACTCCCTTTCTGAGCCAGAAACAAGTGACTGGGATAAAATGGATGCTGCATTACAACGGCCAAAGATCCTGCGCAATTGTTCATCAAGTCGGCAAAACGCTTCTCGGGTCTTTCTTCCGGGTCTGTTCCAAGTCTATAGAAAACGGGAAGTATTTTGGCATCGGTAGTCACGGATGGGTCGATGGCGTATCCATTTCCCTGGACACATGACTCAACCAGGTCCGTATAATTATCGACATCGCCGTTGAGAACAAACAGCGCCAATCTGTCGGAAAGGCTTTCTGCATGGTCTCTTTCATAAAGCGCCCCATCGGTAGGGTGGCAGTTGGGTAAACTGATGATGCCGTTTGAAGCCCATCTGGTGTGGGCCAGTATGTTGACCTGATCAATGTGAGCGGCAGTAAACCACAAGACTTTGTCTTCCAGTACGGCGCGTCTGATACCTGCTGTGTTGTCACCAAGTCTTCCTACAAGATTGGCGATCTTGTAGACAAATGTCGCAATAACTCTGTCACCGGACAGTTCCACGGTGTGAGCAGAACTTTTTATTCCGTTTTCCACTTTCTCAAAATTAGAAGGAAAACTTTTGTCCGAGAATAGAAAGTCGGTTCTATGACTTTTGTTACGTATAAGAAACTGCACGGAAACTCCGGCTGAATCCCTGCCTCTTACCTCGAGTCTGTCGATATTCTCCAGCACTCTTTCAATGGACCAGGCTGCAAACCTCTGTGCACGCTCTGAAGAAGGATTTACGAACGAATCCTGAAGCAAAGCCTTGGCCCGTTCAACATTTCCGAGCACTTCATGCCGTATTTGCCAAAGGCAATCTTTTGCATCCTGAGAAATTTTATCAATGGTATCGAGATCGTGACCTCTGGCTCCCAGAGCCGATAATGAGGCCAGAATTCTCTCTAGTGACAGCGATATTCTCTCAATCTTGTGCCTGAAAATCCCGTTCTTGATCAGTTCAAAATGAAGATCGAAAGACATTAGGTCATCAAAATGCCACATCAACACTTCGATTGGTCTGGCCATGTCATCAAATGAAGCTGGTTTTGAACAACAGTCTTCGAAGTTGACCAGCAATTCATCGACCCAACTAATATCACTATTCGTTTTCCATGTGTTATTGCTAACAAAGCCAGCTATTCCGCACACGAACTCTTCCCCTTTCGAAGCGTATGGTCACGATGCTTTCTACAAGAATTTCTTTCCAGCGTTCAATTTTCTCACTCTTACTGCGGCGTTTCCAGATCAGACCTAACCAGTCAGAATTTTTAATAGCATAATTACATTTAAAATCCTTCAAGATAATTTTGAAGTAGTTTTTCGATACAATTTCTCATTAGTCAATATACAGATCAGCCTTTTCAATTGAAATCGCCAGATTCCAATAATACCAGAACTATCAGGAAACATGAAATTAACCTACCTCACGGAGTTGATGCCTTTTGGATCACAGGCATCGACATTGTTGATTCGAATTGATTATAACCCTGATTTTAATGGATTCTTCCCCGGAGAAGGCAATTGTTTTGACAAACATCAAGACTTGGCGTAGAGCCTGAGATGACAGTAAAATGTTTTGGACCGCCGGTTACAGCCTCTATTATGTCTGATTGGCGCCGACTTCCAAGTTAAAAACCCAGCACTCCGGTGTACAGGAGGCCTTAGTTGATAGATTTTCACACTCACACCTTTTTCAGCGATGGAGAGTTGGGCCCCAGTGAACTTGTCAGACGAGCTGCCTGTAAGGGTTACCAAGCCATAGGACTGACGGATCACGTCGATAGTTCAAATCTGTCCCATGTGATAAGCAATGTGACACGGGTGGCCAGAGATCTGAACCGGTATCAGGATTGTAAGGTGATCCCGGGGGTTGAAATCACTCACGCGCCTCCGAGTCAGATAAGTGAACTGGTAAAGACAGCCCGCGATCTTGGAGCGGTGATAGTGATAGTGCACGGAGAGACCATAGTAGAACCGGTGAGTCCCGGCACCAACATGGCCGCAATCGAAGCAGGCGTGGACATACTGGCGCATCCCGGACTGATCTCGCTTGAGGAAGCGATTTTAGCGGCGAAAAATGGTGTCAGACTGGAAATTACATCCCGAGGGGGACACTCCCTGACAAATGGACACGTAGCCAGGTTGGCAAGACAGGTCGGCGCTCTAATGGCGATAGACACGGACTCCCACGCTCCCAGAGATCTCATCGATCGCCGGCAGGCGATAAAAGTTCTGCTGGGGGCCGGCTTGGACATTGATTATTCTGAGAGTGTGATGAAAATGAACTACGATTTGATGATGGAAAAACTAGCAAACATCTAATTTTGAATACCCTGGTTTTAAGCCCCAAGATTTAGATTCATGACACGTTTCAAGAACACGGTCTTGAAAACTGATCTCAGTTTTGCTACTTTCTCAGGTTTAACTATCGAAACTGGTCGAGATTGCCGCCAATCCCGAATTGCAGGTGACAATTGATGAAAAAAAACCGTCTGGGTGGCTCAATTCTGTTTCTCGTCATCCTAATGGCGCTATTTGTAGCTTTGGCTGTTGGCTTGTCGAAGTTCTTCGAGTCTGAGGATCAGGAGTCTGGGCTCGTGGAGGCATGGGATTTTGGTTCAAAAGTAGGGGTTATTCCCATCGAGGGAACCATAATGACCTCGGACGAAATCCTGAAAGACCTTCGCAAATTTCACAAGAGATCGTCTATTAAGGCAATAGTTATCAGAATAAACTCCCCCGGTGGGGCAGTAGCGCCAGCCCAGGAGATCTACAGGGAAATTGAACGAATAAAAAAGAAAAAGCCCGTAGTAATTTCCATGGAGACTGTTGGGGCATCCGCCGCTTATTACATAGCGTCCAATGCTACAAGGGTAGTGTGTTCTCGAGGGACCATCACCGGTAGTATCGGAGTCATAATGATGCTCCCTGACATTCATAAGCTAGCTGAGAAGATAGGTGTGGGAGTAAACATAATCAAAGCCGGAAAATTCAAGGATATCGGATCAGGTATAAAACCGCTGACGGACGACGAAAAGCAGATTCTAGAGACATTTGCAGTTGAGATTCATGACCAGTTCATCAATGATGTTGCCAGTGGAAGAAAAGGCAAGATTTCTATGGAGAAATTGCGAGAAATATCTGATGGCCGTTTCTTCTCTGGGGAGAAAGCTCAGGAATATGGGCTGGTAGATGACATGGGGAATTTCTTCGACGCCGTTCAAATTGCGGCGGGACTTGCAGGTATAAAGGGCGATCCCCAATTGGAGTTCCCGCGGAAGAAATGGAACAATTACTTCGACCTGGTTCTTGAATCAGCCTCCAGCGCTGTGGCGAAATTTTATAATAACGCTGATTTGTCGGCTTCTCCTGCGGTAAGATGAGACAAAGCGGAGTGTTTGGTTTTGCAGTTCACTGAGGACGCCTGAGGCTGAAGAATTTACCAACGTATCTTCGGTCTGCCAGAGTAACCCACTAACTTTTTTAGACTTCTGGTTTTTATTCATTCTAGAATGGAGCGCGCAAAATGATGGTGAATGAGTCCCTAACTTTTGATGATGTATTTTTGGTCCCTCAGTACTCTGAGTTGTTGCCATCAGGTGTGGATGTCCAGACCAAACTGACTGAGTCGATCACTTTAAATATCCCACTGGTCAGCGCTGCAATGGACACCGTGACTGAATCGGCCATGGCCATAAGCTTGGCCAGACAGGGTGGAATAGGGATAATACACCGCAACTTAGGGATCAAGGAGCAGGTCAGAGAAGTCGATAGAGTCAAGCGTTCGGAATCCGGAATGATTGTCGATCCCATCACCATTAATCCTGATCAGAAAATATCTGACGCCCTGCAGATAATGAAAAAATACAGGATTTCCGGTGTGCCCGTTACCGTGAATGGTTACCTGAAGGGTATTCTCACCAATCGAGACCTGCGATTCGTTGATGACCTGAACATGAGGGTTGACCAGGTCATGACCAAAGAAGACCTCATCACCGTTGACGAAAGAATAGGAATTGAAGAGTCTAAGGCGCTGTTGCATAAACACAGAATTGAAAAACTTATAGTTGTCGATCAGGATTATCGCGTCAAGGGGCTTATAACTATCAAAGACATCCAAAAAGCCATCACCTATCCAAATTCGGCCAAGGACGAATTGGGCCGTCTACGTGTGGGGGCTGCAGTTGGTGTTGGTCCCGACCGGGAGGCGCGGGTTGACGCGTTGCTCAAAAGAGGAGCGGATGTCATAGTTGTCGATACATCACATGGGCACTCTAAGAATGTGATTGAGGCGATCCGCGATATTAAGAAGAATTACAGGAATGTTCAGGTCATCGGCGGCAATATTGCAACGCCGGAGGCAGTGGAGGACCTTGCCGCCGCTGGCGTTGACGGTGTAAAAGTGGGAGTCGGACCGGGTTCCATATGCACGACCAGGATTGTAGCGGGTGTGGGTGTGCCGCAGATTTCGGCCATACTGAACTGCTACGAGGCTGCTTCCAAGCTGGGCATCCCCATAATAGCCGATGGTGGTGTAAAATATTCCGGAGACGTTACCAAGGCGCTTGCAGCGGGCGCCAGCGCAGTCATGTTGGGAGGCCTGCTGGCCGGAACAGACGAAAGCCCGGGAGAGATGGTCCTATACCAAGGACGCTCTTACAAGTCTTATCGCGGCATGGGATCTCTTGAAGCCATGCGAGAGGGATCAAAAGACCGGTACGGGCAACAGGACGTGACGTCCGAGCACAAACTTGTTCCTGAAGGAATAGTCGGCATGGTTCCAGCCAAAGGACCTGTGGCAGATTCTGTGAACCAGCTCATGGGCGGCCTGAAAGCCGGAATGGGATATCTGGGCGCCCACAACCTGAGTGAACTGAGAACGCGGGCAAAATTCGTAAAAGTAACGGCGGCCGGACTCAAAGAGTCACATGTCCACGATGTAGTAATAACAAAGGAAGCTCCGAATTACCGTAGAGAAGCTTAAGAGCCCCACGAGGAGACAATGATAAGAGCTACAATATTTGGCGCTACAGGATATACCGGAATAGAATTAGCGAGGTTGTTGACGGCCCATCAACATGTAAGAGTTGAAGCGGCCAGTTCCCGGCAGTGGGCCGGAACGATGGCATCGACCCAGTTCCCATTCATACCTGCTCACAGAGATTTTCCCCTGAAGTCCATGGAAGAGGTTCTCGATCATTGCGCATCAGATGTGGCGTTCCTGGCCCTGCCTCATGGAGAGTCTTTTAATGTGATAAGGCGCTTACTGAATAAAGGTGTCAAGGTCATCGACCTGTCTGCTGATTGCAGGCTGACCGATTTAAAGACCTACGAAGAATGGTATGGGCCACATAAGGACCCGGACCTGCTGGGCAGCGCGGTATATGGACTACCCGAAATCAAGAGAAATCTTGTAAAAAAAGCTGAGCTTGTTGCTAATCCCGGTTGTTATCCAACTACCGTTATTCTGGGCCTGGCCCCTTTACTCGAGGCCGATTTCGTAGATGTTTCAGTCCCAGTTGTTGATTCCAAATCGGGAATTTCCGGAGCCGGGAGGGGCGCTAAACTCAACACCAGCTTCTGCGAGTCAGGCGAGGGTTTCAAACCTTACGGTGTCACCGGTCATAGACACATCCCGGAGATGGAACAGGAACTCTCAGCAATTGCAGGCAAGCAGATCAGGGTGCGCTTTACCCCTCACCTGATTCCGGTTTCACGAGGCATGGTCAGTACTATATATCTTCCGCTGAAGGCTGATGTCACAGCCACAAATTTAAGAGACATCTATCTCGAAAGATATTCAAAAGAGCCGTTCATAAGAATTCTTCCTCAGGGGATGCAGCCCGACACTGTGAAGGTGCGAGGCTCAAACCAGTGTCACATTGCTCTGGAGGTGGACGCCAGAACTAAAATGATGATTGTCACGGTTGCGATAGACAACTTGGTAAAAGGGGCGTCCGGAGCGGCTGTTCAGAACATGAACATCATGTTGGGAGTCGATGAAGCTGAAGGACTGATGGGAATGCCTCTGTTTCCATGAAAACAGCATCGTATTTCGAGACAATCCTCAAAGTCTCAAAGAGATGAGGAGAGGGCGAGCATGGAAAAAAAAGTTGGAGTTGATCTGGGCTTGACCTCGGAAGAGAAAGCCCGGCTTCTTGAAATAGTAAAACAGACTGTGGAGGAAGTGAGTCAAGGTAAGAAGGTCTCTAAAGTTGATCCTTTCACTGAGAGACTTTTGGAACCCAGAGGCGCTTTTGTCACCATTTACAAAAAGGGTATGCTCAGAGGATGTATTGGTTCCCTGCAGGCATCGAAACCTCTTTACCTCACTATTCAGGAAATGGCTCAGTCAGCATGTTCTCATGATCCACGTTTTAGGCCGGTGGCCGCTGATGAATTAGAATACCTGGATTACGAGGTATCGGTCTTGACTCCATTCGAGCGTGTTGGGAATGTGGAAGACATAAAAATCGGCCTGCACGGGCTCCTTGTGCGTAAGGGCTCAAGATCAGGACTTTTGTTGCCTCAGGTCGCATCCGAGAGAGATTGGGATGTCGAAACCTTTCTTGGTGAAACCTGTCGAAAAGCGGGGCTTCCTCCTCAGGCATGGAAAGAAAATGATACGGAAATCTACGCTTTTTCGGCCGATGTTTTCTAGGTTACCTGTTATTGGGTCAACTCTTGTCACGATATTCTGCTGAAACTGCCAGCCATCACAGGAGATAAAATTGAACTGTCCAAAATGTGGTAGGGAAATAGACGTGGTGGAAGGACAGCAATATTGCGGCCATTGCGGAGAGAAACTGGCGCCTGATTTCAACTTGGCTCAGGAAACTAGTGACTCTATTCCAAAATTTTCCGATGAATCATCGATCGCTCCTCCCGGCTTGGAATGCAGCCAACATCAGGAATGCAACAGTCCTTGGGAAGATGAGAACTCAACAAGTTTTTTCAATGGGCTGTTGCTGACGATAAAACAGACACTGCTGAATCCTGCCGACTATTTCACCAGTATGCCCCGGTCAGGAAAGTGGTGGTTGCCCGTGCTGTTCTATGTCATAATGGGAGTGATGGGAGCCATTCTAGGGTTGATTTCCGGTTTCTTTGTCGAGTCCCCTGTTGTGACCCACGGCGCACTGGTAAAGCACATGGCGATATCATCGATAATGGCGCTCCCAATCCTGCTTTTCATTGAACTGTATTTTGGAGCAATGGTTCTTCACCTGAGCATGTTAATATTCGGCGCTGGAAGGGAGAAGTTCCAGACCACACTAAAAATAGTGGCGTATTCGGCTGGGCCCAACATATTTTACGCAGTCCCTTTTGTGGGGTGGTTGTTAGCCGGAATATGGAGTTTCTGGATTACTGTGATTGGAATAAAGGTGGTGGGTCAAGTCAGTACCGCTCGGGCGCTGCTGGTGACTCTGGCCCCGGCCTTCATTGTAATTTCTGTTTTGATCGGGCTTATCTTCCTGATCATGGGCTTGGTCGGCATTTCAAGCCTTATTTGAAATGAATCTGAAGGACTGACCAACAAATTTCACATTCTCTAACGGGACGGCTGTGTCATTCTTCAAGATAAACCAGCTTTGAAATAAATATTCCTGTTTCTCGTTTTGCCCTGTTTTCAAGAGAGCCTATCCTGATTTTGTTCAAACCTGAATCCGGATGTTGAACTTCGATGGAAACTTCACCTTCAGAGAAGCACGTAAAGTTTCTTAACGATGGAAATCCCCCAGACTTGCATGATGGAAACAATCCCCAGAGCAAAACCTTGGGAAGATCGGTCGACAGGGAGTATTCAACCAAAGGGGCAGGGACGTTATTTCCGTCGATTGCCGCCCAACCACGTGGCGGTTCAGGTGACCCTCTCCAAACATGGCAACTAGGCTCATTTCCACTAAAGATGGGGACAATCTGAAAATTAAGCCCTAGCGCATTGCTGACGGTGGCGGTCAATGAAGATTCTTCCACCTTCACATCAGAAGGGTAACATTTCCATAAAGTGGAAATCTTATGGGGCCCTTGGCCGGTTATGAAGTCCCGTATAATCCAGAACAATCCCTTAACGAATATTACTGTTCGGTCAGAATGAAAATGTTCAACCTGTTCGAATTCCTCCTTTTCGCGAAACCCGTGGGACACTATTAAATTCTCGTAACTTTCCACCATCAAGTTCTTATCCGCAGGACGTATACGGCTCTGATATTTGAGAGCAGATCGAGATGGCTCCAAATCATCAACCAGAACAACATTATGGGATCCGGCGGACCGATAGTAATCGGATAAAGGTCCGGGGGCATACTCCCTGATTCCAGGATCAATCAGACCAGGGCGCCCGTTGAAACAGACATCTAAAGAAAGATTGTCATTGTGTGAGTGGGCTGCTCCAGCCGGTCCCGACCTGAAAATGAGAAAGCTGTCCGACTCAGGATTGCCTGAGCGCATGATTACCAATCCACAGTCCCGGAAGTGTTCAGGTTCTGAAACATTAAAATGTCGGTCAGAAATTTTTCCATGAGTTGTGGGCAATTCCCCAAAAAAATTGTGAATCTTGGTAGTTAATGCTGAGTAATCGCCTCGAACTCCACCGGAGTCATTTATAGAGGGCCATGTGCCGTCAGGCCGTTTAAGAGAATTAAGAACAAAGGCCGCCTTTTGAATCTTGGAGTCGAATTCCCCTGGAACGCCTGTTGACCTGAAAGCCGCTACAGACCGGAATTCGAGTAAAGAATTAAGACATATCGAATGATAAAGTGGCGATATTTCGAAATGTGCGCCGTCATCAAAAAACTGTTTTTCACATTGTTGAAAAATCCTTTGAGCCCCCACTTGAAACCAACTTTTGGCTTCCTGAAACTGGGGGAACAGGAGTCCTGTTATGGCCAGTGCGCAGGATTCTACAATTATCCAGTTGTTTGGGTGTCCTTGATGATCCATCAACGACCTGGCGTGCTCCCATATTGAACTCAACATCAGCAGCCTGGTTTCGTCAGAGAAAGAAGGATGGGCCCAGATAAGTCCAATAATCCAAAACCACTCTCTTAGCCTCCAGGCCACAGTGAGGGTTTCCCAGGTTGGACCGGCCCCTCCGTTTGAATTTAAAGGGACCGGATTTGATAAAATCCAGTTTTGAATCACTCTGTCGATAGTTGACGCACATTTGGAACAGCCGGTTTTAGCGCTATGCAACGCCAACGGTCGCAAAAAGTGATGCCTGTTGAGAAAATGAGTCCATTCATGGGCGCCTAAAGGGTTGTGAGACCAATCCGGAATACCTAAAATTGGCTCTCCCATGACAATTCCCTGAAGTATCTTTTCCGCCGAATCAGTCGAGTAAGGGTGGGGAGCTGGAATGAGATGACTTTCATCTGAAATGGTGAACGGAACAGGCTGATCAGTCTGGGAAACATCCCTGAAAAATAGCTGAATCGGTTGGTTGCTTGGTTTGAAATGAGTCAGCCCACTAAAATCAGTGCGCAGGGCTTTTGCAAGGCCTGAGCGTTGAAGTCTTGGGCCGTTGGGTTTTCGACGCCTGACGCCATATATTCCAAAAAGTTTAATGGATATTGGATCAAAAGATACTTGATCGCGATCACGAATGACGAAAAGTTCCAGAAAACAGGCTGTAGTCCAGTCAGGGGTCTGCCCATAGAATCCAAAGCTCTCTATGGGGAAGGTTAGTCTGGCCCTAGTCAACCTTTCGAGGAGTTCCCTGCCACCGCTAAATGACATGTTAGAACTTAATTTATCGGGATTTTCAGTGCCATGACGCAACGTTAACCCCACAAGGGCCGAGTCTTTGGAACAATTCTCGACATCAACTTCCAAAGAATCAAAAACCCCAATTTCGCCGGGTTCCAGCTCCACGCCAAGTGAAAGCCTTTTTGAGCCGGTTGTAAAGAGGTTGTGACCGATCGAAACGCCGTTCGTTGAGGTAAGTCGATCACCGACGAAAATTAGCCGGCTATCCAGGGTTTCATCATGGGAAAAATCTGTGGGAGGCAGATCCGGTGTCAACATGGGCCGTTGTTTAGGTTCAGCTTAACCAGGTGTTCTATGACACTGTCAACAAGATATATAGGATCGGGGTTGGACAAAATTGTAGCCCGGGTTTTCTTTCCCGACGCTCTGGCAAGCTCAATGTAGTTGTCCGAGAATCCTCCGCTGGACTCCAGAATTCCTATCACGTTGTTTTCGCAAAAATCGTCGAATGCAATGGTGAATTCGTTCAAGGTTCCCATCCCGCCGGAGACAAAAACACAGGCGTCACAGCTTCTGACGAGCACCACGTTTCTACCCTTATTGCCCATGCCCGTAAAAATCATGGTTTCAGAATCGACGGGATAGCCGAAATCATTGAGGTGATTCATCCTGTTCATAGCGGGAGAGACAGCGATGGTCATCCCTCCGTTTTCCATCGCCCCAAGGACAGCGCTATGAGGCAAACCCGGGCATCCCCCGGTTAACAAGATGGCTCCGTTAATTGCCGCTTGTTTTCCCAAAGCGTATGCCTGTTGGCCGGGGAAAGAATTTTCGGGCTCCCTGGCGGATCCCATGACTCCTATTTTGAATTTTCGTAGTGAACCCAAAGGAACTCCAGTAGATTCTGATTTGTTGAGCATCCCGTCTAAAATGGGACGCAACGATCCTAAGCACCGCTTGACAGCCTATTACGATCGGTATAACTATTCAACGATTATTCTCATCGAAGGGTTTGGTTTTCAATATGATTGAATACGCGGCAATTGTACTGGCGGCGGGTAAAGGCACTAGAATGAAGTCCAATCGATGCAAGGTCTTGCATGAGATTGCGGGAAGACCAATGATAGC
>CAZVOU010000127.1:0-16309 GCA_964628605.1 uncultured Syntrophaceae bacterium | reverse complement strand
GGCCAATCCAGAGGAATTCCGTTTCGTGTATGACCAGATCAGCAAGAGTGGATATGTGGATAATTTCGAGACCAGCTTCAGACTTAAGGATGGGCGCATCAAAAGGGGATTGCTATCGGCCACAGTGGTGGAGCTAAACAGTAAACCTCATGTCTTGGGTGTAGTCAAAGATGTTGATGACATAAAAAAAGCGTATGAGGATAAATCCAGATTGGCCACAGCAGTTGATCAGGCTGCTGAAAGAGTGGTCATCACCGATTCAGAAGGCAAGATTGTTTACATCAATCCCGCGTTTGAGAGGATAACCGGTTATGCGTGCGATGAAGTATTAGGTAAACATCCATCCATAATCAGTAGCGGTCAACACGGGAGATCCTTCTATGAAAATCTCTGGAAAACCATATCAACGGGCAATGTCTGGAGAGGCCGAATCGTCAACAAGCGCAAAGATGGCCAGTTGCTCCACGAACAATCTACGATAACCCCTGTTAAGGACGCCTCTGGCACAATACTAAATTACGTTCAGATAGCCACTGACATCACAGAAGAAGAAAACCTGAGAAATCAGCTCGCCCAGTCACAGAAAATGGAGGCCATAGGAACGTTGGCCAGTGGAATAGCTCATGATTTCAATAATATAATTCAGGCAATCATGGGTTATACCGAACTGGTGATGGACGATTTACCCGTAGAAAGCCCTGCGCACAGCAATCTGACAAAAGTTATGAACTCTGCCAAGCGTTCAGGAGAGATGGTAAAGCAGATACTGACATTCAGTCGTCGTTCCAAGGCCGAAGTTAAAACCATCAACATAGCTCCATTGATTAAGGAAGGGATAAAATTTCTAAAATCGGCCATACCAGCCACGGTTGAGATTAAACAAATCATACAGCCAAATCCCGGTAATATCCTTGCAGATCCCACACAGATCCACCAGGTTCTGATGAATCTTTGCATCAATGCCTCACAGGCAATGAAGGGTGAGAAGGGAGCAATTGTAATAGAATTGGAACAGATCGATCTCGACAGGAATTTTGCCGGCTATAACCCACCTCTTGCTCCTGGAAAACATCTCAGACTAGCGGTTTCGGATACGGGATGCGGAATTTCTTCTTGTGTGATGAGCAAGATTTTTGATCCCTATTTTACAACCAAGGACGTCGGTGAAGGCACAGGTCTTGGGCTGTCGGTTGTTCATGGAATAGTTAGCAACTGTAATGGCGCCGTCACGGTGAACTCTGAACCAGGGAAAGGAACAACCTTTTCGGTCTATTTCCCTATAGTGGAAGATCAGATTCAAACTGAACAGCAGCTACATGATTTCAAGGAAAAACCGTTTGGATCGGAGCATGTGCTGGTGGTTGATGATGAACAGATTATAGCCGAACTAATCGAATCACAACTCAAACGCCATGGTTACAAGGTTACTATTACCACTGAACCTCACGAAGCTCTGAGCCTTTTGTCCGAAGACCCGGACAAATTTAGCGTAGTCATAACCGATCTAATTATGCCACAGATGTCCGGGATGGAAGTTGCCGAAGAAATCCGGCTGAACTGGCCCGATAAACCGGTCATAGTATGCACCGGATGGAACCAGAAAGTGACACACGACCAAATGAAGAAGTCAGGCGTTAGGGCAATTGTTTCCAAACCAACCACAATGGATGGACTTGCGCATGAGATTAGAAAAGCGCTCGACAGCAAATCGGAAACGCATTCATGATTGCCCAGATTGAAGTAGTTTGGGGAACATCTGGAACACCGAGACACAATTTCCTGACAACTCCACTTTCCTTAAGCCTTCCAACAAAGAATTAGAGTCATGTTTGCAAGTATGATATTCTGCAGATGCGGAATTCCGGTTATTCGGCTGATCAAGGGCGCATGATGGCCAGATCAATCAAACTCATTGTCAGCGGGTTGCTGTGTCTTTGTCTTCTCTTTGAATTCATCAAAATAGAAGTATGGGCCGGGAAGGACACTGATTTAGGTGTGAGTAACGTCCCTCAGAACTACGCAGGCTCTCAGAGTTGCCGCAAGTGTCACGAAAAATTTTACCAGTTGTGGGCGCCTTCTCATCACGGGTTGGCGATGCAGCCTTTCTCCGCGGATTTTGCACGAGATAACCTTATTCCACATGAAACCGAAATGGTCATAGGAGATTTAAAATACAGACTTGAGATCATTGACGGTGAAGGCTGGGTAGTGGAGGTAGGTCCTCAGGGAAATACCAAGTTTCGGATCGAGCACGCCATGGGTGGAAGGAACGTTTATTACTTTCTCACACCAATGGATCGCGGCAGGCTTCAGACATTACCATTGGGGTACGATGTCAACCGGAGAGAGTGGTTCGACGTGGCCTCAAGCGGAGTAAGACATTTACCGGGTCAAACGTCCCAGCTCATAAACTGGAAGGAGTGGCAATATACTTTCAACACATCGTGCTACGGTTGCCACGTCAGTCAGGTTTCCACAAATTACGATTCCAAAACCGATACTTACAACACGGTCTGGAAAGAGCCTGGAATAAATTGTGAAGCCTGTCACGGACCTGCCCAAGAACACATCAGGGTATGTGAATCGGCGCCAAAGGGATCCATACCGAAAGTCCTCAAGATCATCCGTGGTGGACGGGATTTCACGGTTGAGCAAAACAACGGGGCCTGTGCGTCGTGCCATGCAAAATCGGTTGTAATTACAGAAACATTCCAGCCAGGAGCAGAGTTCTTTGACCATTTCGGTCTGGTGACACTGGAAAGTCCGGACTACTATCCAGATGGGCGGGACCTGGGTGAAAACTACTCTTACACCTCGTGGCTCATGAGCCCGTGCGTCAAATCCGGAAAACTTGATTGCCTCCATTGCCACACATCCAGTGGGCGATATAAATTCAAGACGTCTGACAATCCTAATCTGGTATGCATGCCATGTCACAAGGAGAAGGTGGACAGTCCTACCGAACACACAAAGCATGAGCCGGACAGTTCGGGGTCCAAATGCGTGGCATGCCACATGCCAACGACTGAATTTGCGAGGATGCGCAGAAGTGATCATTCGATGAGACCGCCGGCCCCGGCAGCTACAATTGAGTTCAACTCACCAAACGCATGTAACATATGCCACAAAGACAAGGACCCGAAATGGGCAGATGAGTGGGTGCGAAAATGGCGCAAACGGGACTATCAGGCCGCAGAGATTAATCGTGGTAAATTGATTGAATCCGGCAGGAAAAGAGACTGGTCCCGATTAGATGACATGATTGATTATGTTACGAACCCAAATCGTGACGTGATCGTGGCCACCTCATTGATAAGGCTGATGACGCCGTCGGCGGATCCCAGGTTTGCCCGAACGCTGTCAACACTGGTAAAAGACTCTTCGCCTCTTGTCCGTTCAGCAGCTATTACGGCCCTTCAAAGTTATCCGTCAAGAAGGGCCATGTCGGCTATTGTTGAAGCTACTGGGGATGAGTGCCGTTTGGTTCGTGTGAGCGCCGCCGCTGCCATGTCAGCTTATTCAAGCACACCGCTTTCACCTGGCGACAACAAGAAAGTGGAGTTGGCAAACAAGGAATACCTTGATTCGATTTTGTCCCGACCTGACCAGTGGGATTCTCATTACAACCTCGGAAATTATTATCTGGATCGTGAGGTCTATACAGAGGCGATTTCCTGCTATGAGAAGGCTATTAAACTTGAACCAAAGGCGACACTGGCCATGGTGAATGAGGCTATGGCCTACGCCGGTATGGGGGATAGGCCCAAGGCAGCCTCATCCCTGGAAAAGGCTTTGCAAGTGGCTCCAGACAACGCTGTTGCAAATTTTAACCTTGCCTTGCTGCAAGCCGAAGACGGAAATCTGGAAGGCGCAGAAAAACATCTTAGAAAGGCCCTTGATTCAGACCCGCAGATGGGGCAGGCCGCCTTTAACCTTTGTGTAATACTCTCGAGAGACAGACTCGATGAGGCCGTTCAATTCTGCCAAAAGGCCGCTCAGGCTACCCCAGACATCCCCAAGTATGCATTTACACTGGCTTACTATCAGCAAAAGAAAGGGCAGTTTGCAGAAGCAGCGGATATTCTGGAAAAACTGATTGATCGCTTTCCAAATTATTCCGAGGCATACACTCTGGCCGCTAAGGTTTACAAGCAACAGGGCAAGAAGGCTGACGCTATCAGAATTTACAAAAAAGCCATTGAGAATGCCACAAGGCGTTAGGACACATTCTCGTCTGGCATCAAACAGTTAGACCATGGTTTGTGAGACAGATATTAAATCAGCGGTACGTAAACACAATCGAACCATTCACAGGAAAGCAATGTCTGTGGTTATGAATCAAGAACGGGGCGTATCATGAATAAATCCTGGGTTTCATTTATCTTACCAGTCTTCGTATTGTTTGTCCTGACCGTGCCGGTGTCGGCGGATTCAGACCCGCTTCCTTCGTGGAACGATGGCCAGGCCAAACGGGCCATCATTTCCTTTGTTAAAGAAACTACCAATGAGGCAGGATCCGGTTTTGTAGCCCCAAATAATCGTGTGGCCACATTCGACCAGGATGGCACACTGTGGGTCGAACATCCGGTTTACACCCAGGTCATTTACTGCCTGGATCGTGTTCGGGAGATTCTTAAAACCCGGCCCGAGCTTGCGAACACAGAGCCATTCAGGACGGTGGCCTCAGGCAAGAGAGAAGCCATCGCCCATCTCAGCATGGAAGACCTGGAAAAAATTTTCAATGCTGCCCTGTCCGGAATGAACGTTGATGAATTTGCGGAGCAGGTCAAAAAATGGATAAGCGACTCACGGCACATCCGTTGGAATCGACCTTACACGCAACTGGTTTACCAACCCATGATCGAAGTCATTCAGTACCTCAAGTCTAACGGTTACAGGACCTACATTGTCACAGGAAGCGCACAGGACTTTGTTAGGGAGTATTCCGAACAGGTCTATGGAATTCCTCCAGAACAGGTTATTGGAACAGTTCAGGCCACAAAATACGGTTATGACAAGTCCGGCAAACCGACCCTGATCAAAGAGCCCAAGGTTTTGTTGCAAGATGACTATGCCGGGAAGCCGGAGGGCATTCATCTGGCGATAGGTCAACGGCCTCGAGCTTCATTCGGTAACTCCACTGGTGACCGTCAGATGTTGGAATACACAAAGGCGGGAACCGGGAAAAGCCTCTGCATGCTGGTTCTTCACGATGACGCAGCTCGGGAATACTCCTACGGACCTGCACAAGGTCTACCGGGAACAAGGATAGGCGCCTTTAGCCAGGAACTTTATGATGAAGCGGTAAAAAATGATTGGATAGTCATCAGCATGAAAAACGATTGGAAACGAGTTTTCCCGTTCGAACCATAATGTGAAAATACGATTGGATAATCTTCCTACAGATATTTTTCAGGAGGTCACCATGTACAGGCAACAACTCCGATTGTTCAGTAAAGTAATATTAACGATCTTCATCGTTACAGGCGGATTTTTCACAGACCCGACATATGGAGAACAGAAGCAGGAGTCAAAGAAGCCGAACATAGTTGTAATCATGACCGACGATGTGGGTTGGGGGGATCTTGGTGTCTACGGAGGGGGAGCCACTCGAGGAGCGCCGACACCCCAGCTTGACAGACTTGCCAAAGAGGGAATGCATTTCACCAATTTCTATGGTCAGGCGAGTTGCACCGCCGGGAGGGCAGCTTTTCTACTGGGTCGATACCCCATCCGTTCCGGATTGAGCGAAGTGCTTACGATTGGAAGTCCGGGAGGTATTTGTCAGGATGACATCACGTTGGCCGATTATCTGGGGCAGGCCGGTTACCGATCAGTGCAGATAGGAAAATGGCACCTCGGGGATCGTAAGGAGTTTTATCCCACCAATGTAGGGTTCGACGAGATGTATCACATGCTTCCCTACTATGCCAACGCCTACACATGGACCGATCCAGATTTTTACCCCGATTTTCCCCGGCATGATCCGGGTTACATGAAATGGTTCAAAGAGCGTTATAATGATGGGGAATGGGAAGGTGTCAAGGGTCAGCCAGCCAAGAAAACCCGGGTTTTCAAAACGGAAGATCTCAGGGTAGTGGACAACCGTATGGCTCAGACCGCTTCAGAATGGATAAAGAATCACTCCAGGGATGACAGACCATTTTTCATGTATTTGTGTTTTATGAAGCTCCATAACCCGACGTTGCCGTCAGAAGTGTGGAAAGGAAAGGCCCCCGGGGGACATCCATATCTTGATTCATTAATGGAATTGGACGACAACACAGGGAAGGTGATTCAGGCCATACGTGATTCGGGAATAGAGAAAAACACAATAGTTGTGTGGTTTCCTGACAATGGGGCATGGGTCGATGTCTGGCCCGATGCCGGTTACACACCGTTCAGGGGCGCCAAGGGAACAAATTTTGAAGCAGGTTTCAGGATACCTGCAATAATCTGGTGGCCGAATCACGTTCCATCAGGCGTGCGCAACGATGACATTTTCTCAAACATGGATGTTTTCCCCACAGTGGCAAAACTTGCCGGGCTTCCAGCGCCTCCGAGGCTCTGGAAGGACAAGGCTGGAAAGCCCATGATATTTGATGGCGTGGATCAGTCGGCGTCATGGTTTGGGAAAGGGCCATCCAACAGGAATAATTTCGTTTATTTCGAAGATCAGAATTATGGTGGATTTCGTCTAAACCAGTTCAAGACCCTTTATACCCAGAGGGACACCTGGTTAGGTTATAAAAAGGACATGAACATACCGGCGCTCTACAACCTGCAATGGGATCCTCAGGAACAGCATAACCTTTTCTTCTCCGCAAGCTCTGGGGAGCGGATGTGGCAGGTCATTTACATGAATGACACGGTAATGACCCCATTCCTAAAAGAAATTACCGAAGTTCCAAACAGGGTTCCTGCAGGTATAGGTGGCTACATCACCAAGCACTCTACTGAGTTGCTCATGAAATCGACATTGCTGGAAGAAGCGATGAAAAAAATGGTTACGGAGAGTAAAGACAAAACACAAAAATGAACATATGTGAGAAGGTTTTCACAAAAAAGTTCATTGATTAACATCAGAGAGATTTAGGGACAAAACCTGACACTCCGGAGACTGATTTTTGAGCTTCATCGAAAAACCGGGAGACATTGATTTGTCTATTCCCTGGTGGCAATCATGACACCCATCATTATCAGGGCTCCGCTGAACAGGTCGATGGGGTGGACCGGTTCACCCAAAATGACAGCGCCTTCAATCGCGCTGAAAATAGGAAGTGAATAATACACAAATGCCGAGTGCACGGGCCCTATAAGCATAATTGCCTTGTTCCAACAAAGGAATGCGACGAGCGACGGACCAACGCCCAAGTATATGATGGCTGCAATTGCGCCAGAGGAAAGGCTGAGTTTGTCCACAGCCCGAAGTTCCCACAGTAGCCATGGGACCAGGAACAGCAGTCCAAGTAATAGAGTGGAACACAGAAAGGCCACTGCGCCCAGATTCTTAGGCTTGAAACGGACAAGAATGCTGTAGGCCCCGAAAATGGATGCAGCCAGAATCATCCATGCGTCACCATCCGAAACTCCATGCTCCAGAACTTGGGAAAAGTCACCTTTGGTGACCAGGAGCGCCACCCCAACTGTAGCGGCGACCAAGCCAATAATTTTGGGAAGGCTCAATGGAGCTTTCAGAAACAAGTATGCGAAAAAGACAATGAAAACAGGTGATGAAGCTGCAATCAGAGATAGAGTGACAGCCTTGGACGTATGTGCGGCGATATAAATCAGCGTGTTGAAAACCGTGACCAGCAGAAAAGCCGTAAGGGAAAGATAGCCCAGATTTTTTCTTATGACATTATAGTCACGGAAAAAAGGCCTGATACCAAACGGTAACAGGACGACGGCTGCTGTAGACCAGCGCAGAAATGCCAGAGTCACTGGAGGCACGGAGTCGGAAAGGCCTCGGGCCACAATGAAGTTGAATGACCAAATCGCTGTGGCTGCTAATGCGAGTCCATACCCCAGCAGCGGATGCGCCTGGTCAGATGATTTCATATAACTGTCTTTTACGTTTTTCACCGTTTTCTCGGGTCAATTAGTCACAACAAGTGGGGCGGGGCGGGTTGACACCCGATCGAAGTAAATTACCCGAGGCTAGCGCTGTTTACCGAGGTATGCCTCCACTATGGCCGGGTCATTCCTCAATTGAGACGCAGGACCTTCTTTCACAATTTTTCCGCCCTCCATCACGTAGGCAAAATCGGCAACCTGAAGCGCTTTTCTGGCGTTTTGTTCAATTACCAGTATGGTAGTTTGTTCCCTGAGTGAGGAAATAATCCTGAAAACCTCGTTGACCACCAGAGGAGCCAAGCCTAACGAAGGCTCATCCAGCATCAACAGTTTGGGACGAGCCATCAGGGCCCTGCCGAAGGCAAGCATTTGCTGCTCACCCCCTGAAAGTGAATCCGCCAACTGTTTACGTCTCTTTAGCAGTTGCTGGAAACGTTCATAAATTTTTTTGAGATCCATATCAATCTCAGCGTCCCTGCGAGAGTAAGCTCCGAGCAGAAGGTTTTCTTCGACACTCAAACTGCCCAGAACCTGTCTACCCTCAGGAACCTGAATCAGTCCAAGGGAGGCGATTATGTCGGGACGACGGCCTGCAATTTCCCTGTTTTCAAACAATACTGAACCCTTGTTAGGACCGAGCAGGCCACTAATGGTGTTCACCGTTGTGGATTTACCTGCGCCATTGGCCCCCACCATGGCCACGACGGATCCCGAAGGAACCTCAAAGCTCACTCCCTTCAGAGCCGCTATAGCGCCATAGGAAACATGTAAGTCTTTTACTGAAAGCATTGATCAGAAAATCCTGAAGTGAACATGAATATCAAGAACTCTTAGTGGAAACAGACGCCGTAAACTGTCACATCCCGTTGTTTATTCTTCACCTAGGTATGCTTCGATTACCCGAGGGTCGTTCCTGACTGAAGTTGGAGAACCTTCGGCAATCTTTACACCGAAGTTGAGCACGACGACCTGATCACTTATACGCATGATTACATCCATATCATGCTCTATAATTAACATGGTCAAATGAGTCTGTTTCAACATTACCAGAAAATCAAACAGCTCATCAGTCTCTTTCCTGTTCATACCAGCCGCCGGCTCATCGAGCAAAAGCAGACGAGGCTTGAGAGCCAAAGCCCTGGCAATTTCCAGACGCCGCTGGTCGCCGTATGAAAGGGCGCCGGCCTGAATTCCGGCAAGCTTATCCATGCCGAGGTCCGAAAGCAAGCCCAGGCATGTTTTACGAGATTCCCTTTCTTCGGCCTTACTGCGAGGCAATCTGAAAAGAGTGTCAAAAAAATTGCCTCTACAGTTAAGATGCCGTCCTACCATGACGTTTTCAACTACCGAAAGCTCCGGGAATATCCGAATGTTCTGAAACGTCCGTGAAACACCTTGTCCCGCAACTTTGTGAGGAGGTAGGCCGGTCATTTTTGTTCCGTTGAGCCTTATCTCACCCAGGGACAGTGGCAGAAGTCCACTTATGGCGTTTAAAAGGGTCGTCTTACCGGCCCCATTAGGTCCGATCAGACCGCAGGTGACACCTGAATCGATGTTAAACGAAACTTCCTCGAAGGCCACTACACCTCCGAATTTCTTCGTCACTCGATCTATCTCGAGCAATGGTTTGGTTTGATTCAGGGACATTTAATTGCGCTTAACCGTCTCCAGTCATTTTAAGGGCACAAATTGGTTGACCGTCTTTCCCAGATTGCCAAAATAGCCTTAGAATCACGGACTGGAACCTGAAAATTTTTGTTGAAAGAATTTTGCGGAAGCCCTCCACATCTGTGGGTCAACCAGTCCTCTGGGCAGATATATCGTTGAAATCATGATAATGAGACCATTGGCTATGTCGCGTTGATCCTTGAGAAAACTCAGAACTTCCGGCAAGGATGTCAGCACGGTGGCGCCCACTATGGCTCCCATCCAATGGGTCGTGCCACCGAGGACGGCAAAAGCCAGGATATCGACCGCCTTCCCAAAAACGTAATTTCTGGGATCGATCACTCTCATGACAGGGGTGCTCAACGCTCCTGCGCCTGCTGCAATTGCGGCGCTTAGAACGAACGCCAACAGTTTGTAACGAACTACGTCTATTCCTAGAGTGTGAGCTGCCGTTTCATCCTGGCGGATAGAGGCCAGGACCCTGCCATAACGCGAGTTTTGAATGGTAAAAGCAAGGTAGGCGACGCCAGCCAGATATATCAGCAAGGGCCATGTGGTGTCCGGTATACCCAAGATCATTTTGGGCGTGACGTAGCTGAGCGTAATACCCTCAGCTCCGTTAAAAACGACTATTTCCTTATCTTCACTGAACAGTCTGACAACTTTATCTCCATTCAATGCGATGATTCTGACTATTTCCCCAAAACCCAGTGTTGCGATCGCAAGATAAACATCACGGAGACGCAAGACCAGCATTCCCAGAGGCAGGGCGACAACTACTGCGAGGAACATTGCCGGAGCGATGGTAAAACCTAACGGAATGTCTGCTCTGGTGATCAGCAAAGCGGCGGTATAAGCGCCTATGGCCATAAATCCTGCGTTTGCGAGGGAAAGCATTCCTGTATAAAGCGTCAGGTAAATGCTGATCCCCAACGACATATTGATGAGTATGAAGTTGATTACGGAAATGTTATGAGATATGAATTCGGGCATATTGTGGATTTACTCGTCTCCGCTAGGCTCTGGCAACCTTGCTTCGCCCAAACAGTCCACTAGGGCGGACAAGAAGAACTATGATCAGCAAACCAAAAACGAAAGCGTCCCTAAAACTGCTGTCAATATAGGCGACACTCAGCACCCGTATCATTCCAACCAGAAAAGCGGCCAGAGCCGCGCCACCAATACTGCCCATACCCCCGACGATAATTACCGTCAGGCCGGCCAACTCCACTTCGTGACCCATGGTAGGCTCCAGCCTGTTAAAAGCCAGTCCCAGTAACACACCGGCGGCTCCGGCCAATGCCCCCGATATGAAGAAAGTCTGGGCAATTACAAAATCAACATTTATTCCCAACAGCCTGGATGTTCGTTCACTCCATGCTATTCCACGTATGGCGCGACCCATTTGGGTTCGCTTGATGAGGATGTGAAGAATTGCCATCAATATTAATGACAAAACCAGAACCAGGGCTTGAATTGGGGATATTACGGCATTGTCCGTCAACTGGTATGGTTTTATTGGAAACAGATTGAGAGGAAAACGTGAGACCTGAGCCCCAAATTGGCCCATGGCAAGGCTCACAAGGATGAAGGTCGCCCCGATTGACGAAATCATCGGCGCCAAATGCGGAACTTCCCTCTGACGCAAGGGCCGAACGCTCCGAAAGTCCTGGATTAATCCCGCCAGCAAAACCACTACGCCCGACAGAATCACGGCTCTTCTGGTTGACAAGCTCCAGTCCCCGATTACACCGGTCAGGAATATTAGGAATCCAGCCCAAATCACCAGCGAGCCTACAGTCAAAGAACGCAGGGGCTTAAACGCAAGTCGATCCAGCAGAACGCCCAGGAAGCCGGCGCCAATCATGGCTGCCGGAATGGAATACCACAAAGACCAGTCAAGCTTTGTGACGCAGACAAAAGCTATGAAGGCGCCCCACATGAAAGTTGCGCCATGCGCCAGGTTAATTATGTTCAGGACACCGAAAACCAGGGTATAACCCATGGCAAAGAGCGCAAGGGCCGCTCCCTGCCAGACGCCGTTTATGAGTTGCTGCGGAAGCTGGGTCATCTATAAAGCCTAACAGCCGGGATCATTCAGCGGACTCAATGGATTATTCATAGTAAATCTTTTCTATTTGAACAGCTCAAACTTTCCGTTCTTTATTGTCTGAACCACCGGGGAATGAACCGGGTCACGCTTTTCGTCAAACGAAAAATTGCCGAGCACTGTATCCAGATCTTTTGTCTTTGCCAGTGAGTCTCTCACCGCCTGAGAGTTCGATGAGCCGGCGGTTTTGATTGCGTTTGCTATGATGTAGACTCCGGCATAGGCCTGGGCGGCGAACTGGTCCGGGTTGGATCCGTATTTCCGGTTATAAGCCTCAACAAAATTCTTGTTGCCCGGGGTGTCGTTCCCGACGAACCAGGCCGCTCCGGATATTGCCCCCTCGGCAGCGGGACCCGCAAGTTGCGCAAGTTTCGGGGAGTTGAATCCGTTGCCGCCAATGATGTGAACGGAATCGGGTATTCCAAGCTGACGGGCCTGGGTCAATATACCTGCGGCTTCCTCGGCGAGAGCCGACACTATTATCTGGTCCGGGTTAAGCCCTTTTATCTTGGTTAGCTGGGCCGAAAAGTCCGTGTCTTTCTTTTTGAAAGTTTCAATTGTAAGGATTTTTATTCCATTTTCGTCGAGGACCCTTTTGAATACGTCGTAACCGCCTTTGGTGAAGACATCATCGTCACCGTACATGACTGCTACCTTGTTATATCCCAGTTTGTTTCTGGTTATCTTGACTGTGTTGGGCTGGACCACACTTTCCGGAAGGCTGTCCCTGAAAATGAAATCTCCAATCTCAACTATACCGCTTGCCGTGTTGGAAACGCCCATGACGATCACCTTGGCGTTTTGGGCGATAGGATTGGAAGCTTTTGCTGAATTGGACAAAGTTGGTCCTAGAATGGCAACCACTTTCTCCTTGTTGATAAGTTTTTCAAAAGCGGTGATGGCGCCTTCCTTGGTAGAGCGGTCATCCTCTGTTATCAATTTCAGCTTGGCCCCGCCCAGCATTCCCGACTTGTTGATCTCTTCAACAGCAAGTTCGGACGCATTTTTCTGGGAAGGTCCGTAAACGGCGGCGTCACCGGTCAGGGACCAAACCCCTGCGATCGGTATCTCTCCTGAAAGACCTTTTGCCGCGGGATCAGCAGCTAATGACAACGAATCAGAGGCCAACAAGGCCATCACGGACAACGCTAAGCAGATGAAATAAAGCCTATTTCTCATGTGGCGCCCTCTCCTCGAAATCTATACGTTTGTTTGAACAGCAGATCATTTCGGGTAACATCCCGAAAGATGCGTACATGCCGTCAATTTGTGCGCTCGAATTCCTTTTTAGAGAATCTATTTTTTAGCCAACCGTCATCATGACGAAGGGTTGGTCTTATTCCTGTCTAACCTACTGCGTGGTGCGCAGCTTTAAGAGAGTTTTGCGATGGAAACGTAAATGTTCTGATTTCAACATTCATGATGAGTAAACGGCGACATAAACAGAGGTTAAGTCGGGAAATCGC
Source organism: uncultured Syntrophaceae bacterium (assembly GCA_964628605.1). GTDB lineage: Bacteria > Desulfobacterota > Desulfomonilia > Desulfomonilales > Desulfomonilaceae > CAITZA01. The sequence goes on along the minus strand of CAZVOU010000127.1, from coordinate 2,989 downwards.
TGCTGCTTGACATTTTCCCGAGAGTGATGCGGTTTAGTCTGTCAAGGTTTATTGATAATATCTATGTTACAATAAATACTAATTTTTAATTGGTCAACATTTTTAATTCTTCTCAGAACAGGATTTGAATCTTAACCAGCGTCAAGAGAACCCTGGAAGTCAAATGATATGAAAAACCAGGTAACAACTGCGCTTTCTCCTGAACAGGGAGATTTTTCCCCAAGATGGTTGAGATTCAAGGAAACGTTTGATCAGGCAAAAAAGTCAATTACAATTGTCCCCAGGATAACTCTTAGGCCCGGATAGTCGTGTTCGAAGCCGTTATTTTGTCCTTCTTACCTGCATGGAGGTCAAAGATGATCACCAGATTCCATCATTGCCTGTCGTCGCTCCTCATGGTTGTGGTCATGGCCGGATTACTGATGGCTGATGAACCTCGAGATGGACGCCAACTATTGGCGTCGGCATTTGAAATCGATTTGAAGTCTCAGTCCAGGCAGGATTTCAAAAACGCTCTCACAAAATACGAGCTGGCCCAAGAAGGTTTTGAAAAAACCAATAATTTCGAAGGCCAACTCAGGGCGTTGGATGGAAGGGCATGGATTCTTGCGCTGTTTGGAGAAAATAGTAAAGCTCGGGAATTGTATTTGAAGAAACTCAGCATCTCAAATGAACTCGGCGATACGATTTCAGCGGTCGAGTCTTTGTATGCTCTGGGCATTGTAAATACTTCTTTGAGCGACTATTCGGAGGGTGTCAATTCTTATAATAAAGCTCTCGAAATGCTTTCCAAGACTCAGGACATTAAGGCGCAAGGCGCAATATACAGCGGTATGGCTGAAATACACAGGCAATCCGGTCAATATCCGGCTGCTCTCGAAATGTTGAACAAATCACTTGAGATTTCCCGTAGCCAGAAGGACGTTCCTGGCCAAGTGATAGACCTTCTGAATCTCGGCAGGCTCTACATGGACATCGGATATCCGGATGAGGCAGCCAGGTTCCTGATGCTTCATCTGGAGGCTCTCAACACCTTAGCCAAGGATTTCAGGATTGACATGTCTAATGATGGTATGGCCAGAGTGTGCCTTCAGTTGGCAAATTACTGCAGGGGACTGAATCCCCAATCCGGAAGGAGGGAGATACGACGTCCATTCTCGGATGTGTTCATTGAGGATGTCAGTCTTGAAACATTCTCAGTGAAGGGGCCTCAGGGAGACATGATACTTTATAGACGTCTCGGAGAAACTGACCAGGCGCTTCACACGTATCAGTGGACGTTTGAGATCCAGAAAAAGATCGGCGCCCAGGCGGGCCAATCCATGACGCTGAACAATCTCGGTCTCATCCATAGGATCAGAGGGGAATTCGCCAAAGCGCTCGAGTGTTTTGAACAAAGTCTGGAAATAAGCGCCAGGATGGAATGTCCGTACGCCCAGGCGGTCACATTGGGTAACATGGGCAAGATATATGTCGCTTGGGGTAACAATCAAAAAGCTCGTGAACTGTTCGAGCGGTCGCTGAGCATCAGAGAGAAAATAGGCTCCAGGGCCGGTGTGGCGCAGATATACTCTCAACTCGGCGATTTGATGCGCAACTGGAGCTTATACCACGACGCTCTGGAATATTACGCAAAATGTTACGCCATCTACGAAGCCTCAGGGCAAACTCTTGCCATGGGGGACACCCTCATACGACGAGGTTTGGCTCTAAAGGGCCTGGATCGCAACCAACAGGCGTTCACCGAATTGGAAAAAGGTCTGTCACTCGTAAGAATTGCTAAAGGTTATGAGAACTGGCCATGTGACATAATCGGGAATTTATATCTGGACATGGGCGATTTGGCTCATGCGCAGGAATACATATCAAGAGGTGGATTTTATTCGTCCATGGCAAGAATGGCTCTAGCAAATTCGGATTTGAGTAGCGCCCGAAAGAATTACCTGTTGTTACTGGAAAACAGTGAAAAAGACGGTAACGCCGGCAACCTGTTCGTGACTTTAACCGGTTTGGGAGTAGTCAGCGAAAAAAGTGGAGACTTGACCGGCGCCATGGAGTTCTACACTAAAGCGCTAAATCTCACTGAAGAATTGCGGGATGGCCTGCTTCCCTCCGAGAGAAGAAACTTCTACGACCACCGAATGGGTGGTTTTTACAGATCTGAGCCTGCAAAGGGACTTGTGAGAGTCCTGACATTGCTGAATCGACCGCTGGAGAGCATTAATGCCGCTGAAACCATTCGTGCAAGGTCATTTGCGGATAATCTTTCAGTCAGGCGCCTTGAAAATTTTGAAGGGGTTCCGGAACATGTGTTGTCGCGAGAAGATGAGTCAACTTCCAGATTGGCCAGTCTCAAGAAAAGGCTTCTCGGTATCGACAAAACCTCGGAACGACATACCTGGGAGAAAGTCAGCAGCGAAATCCGACAGGCTCGGGCAAGAATGGATATTTTTATCGAGTACTTGTGGAACAATTACCGTCCATACGCCCAAATAAAGTATCCGCGTCCTGTCTCATTACCGGAATCAGGCCTAAAGCAGGATGAAACAACTATTGTATTCGATGTGGTTGGAGACATGGTTGTTGTTAAGCTGATCAAAGGTAAGGATCTTGACTGTTTTTACCACCTGGAATGGAAAGAATCTGAACTTGTGAGCGACGTAAATGGTTTCAGGGAATCTTTCGACACCGTAAACCTGAGGAATTTCGATGTCGATCTGGCAAAGAAACTTTACCACAGATTATTGGAGCCGGTCCTGTCCAAGGTTCCAAAGGGAACTAAGCTGACCATAGTTCCGGATGGCATTCTTTCCATACTGCCGTTCGAGGCTCTAGTGACACAGGGGAATGCCGAATGGCGTAAGGGCATTGGAGGCTATTTCCCGTACGGCGTCACGTATCTGGCTGACGACTATCCGATCAGCTATCAACAATCGTTGACCTCTCTGAGCATTTCCAGACAAAAAACCCACATCTCAGACAAGACTGG
>CAZVOU010000126.1:0-2036 GCA_964628605.1 uncultured Syntrophaceae bacterium | reverse complement strand
GGAAAGGGCCGTCAGGAATATGACCGGTATGTGTTTCGAACAAGCATCCTGCTTCAGGCGGCGACAAACCTCGTATCCGTCCATTTCCGGCATCATGATGTCGAGCAGAATTATGTCGGGTTTTGCCTTTGCGACTATCGAAATAGCGCTGGGGCCATTTTTAGCGACCAGAATCTTGCATCCCAGAACTTCGACACATTCATGCAAGACTTTCAGATTTTCGGCGTTATCATCTACCAGCAATATTTTGTTTTCAGCAGAAAATCCTGCATTTGATTGATCTCTGTCGTCCATAATTATCAATTACCCCCTTAGTTAGCAACAAATGTGGCTATAACCTCTCATGGAGTTGTTAATCATTTCTCTTGTCTATCCAGAGTGTTCGCCAGCTCAATAATACTTTCAAAATCAAATTCATCGACCAGGGACAAAATTTTTGATCTAAATCCGGCAAATTCCGGGCTTCTGGCTGTAATGTCATCCGCGATCGCCACCAGTTCTGAAACATCCCCCAATTCAGCGGCAGACACGAGACGGGACGACGCTTCCCTGAGTAGCTCGCATGGTATTCCCTCGGCAGAACAGGACCCTGAGGGTTCCGGCTGCTTCTCTGATGGGGATAAAGATCTTGCAGAGTCGAGCGCCTCGGACAGGCATTCTCTAAATTTCGAGAACGCGATCTGAATTTCATCAGCAATAGGCGTCAGGTGGTTGTCAGGCATTCTGAGCAACCGTTCCAGTTCCGCCGCTGACGCCTGCAGTTGAGAAGCCGAGAGATTCCCGGCTAAACCCTTCACGTCATGCGCCAGTTGAATGGCCAGGACTGAGTTTCCGGAATCCAGGGCCTGCTGCAATTGATCAGCAATGGTTGAGTACTTGAGCGAAAAACTCAACAGTAATTTTCTGTACAGCCCCTTGTTTCCGCCAAGGCGTTTGAGGCCCTGGTCAAGCTCAAACCCTTTAAGAAAGACGGGGAGATTGTCCTGTCCCTGAGGCGGCGGAACTATTTTTACATGTTTATCGGCCACTGAATCCATCTGGGAAGACGCCGGACTTACGTCGGGAGTCCTGACCCATTTTGAAATTGTATCATAAAGTTCCTGGGGGTTGATAGGTTTGGTGACATGGTCATCCATGCCGCTCTCCAGGCTTTTTTCCCGATCCCCCGCCATGGCGTGCGCAGTCATAGCAATGATGGGTAAATCCTTGAACCTGGGATCCTGACGGATCAATCTGGTGGCGGCATGCCCGTCCATAACCGGCATCTGAATATCCATAAGCACAGCATGAAAGGATTTTGCGTTGATGGCGTCCATGGCTTCCCGCCCGTTGCCCGCAACAGTTACAATTGCCCCGGCGGCCTCCAGTATCTCCGTGGCTACCTGTTGGTTTATCTCGTTGTCTTCCACGACAAGAATTTTTGCTGATTTGATATTGGCTGGAGTTGTGGAGCCTGTCTTTTTCCTGTCTTCCTTTTCAAATTCAGGATGAGACTCTTTGGACAATGCTTCGATTATGGTGTCGAACATCATCGATGGAGTAACCGGTTTCATCAGGAATGCGTCAAGTCCTGTAGACTCTGCCAGCAGCATCAACTCCTCCCGACCGTATGCAGTTACCATGATTATCGCTGGAGTTTTTGAGAGTCGGGTATTTTCCCTGATTCGTTTTGAAGCCTCTATACCATCGATTCCCGGCAGTTTCCAGTCCATGATCACAAGGTCGTAAGGGGTAGAGCCTATTGACCTTTCTATCTCTGCCAATCCTTCCTCGCCGGAACTCGCCAGGCATACATTGAAGGAAAAAGATTCAAGCATCTCCTGGAAAATCTGACGGGAAGTGGGGTTGTCATCCACCACGAGGGCACGTATGTTAGTCAGGTCCGGAGGCATAACTTTCGAATGTAGTTTTTCTGCTCCGTCAATTCCAAAAATGGCAGTGAAGAAAAAAGCGCTACCTTTCCCTGAAATGCTCTCCACCCAGATCTTACCGCCCATCATTTTAACCAGGCGTTTGCTGATTGACAATCCTAGCCC